>JAESTI010000379.1 GCA_016763665.1 Bacteroidia bacterium
CTATCGAATTCGTGTATCCTAAAAGTTTTGGTTTCCGGAATATCAATTAATTCGTGTTTAGTAACATAATATAAAGGATTGTGTGCTCCGGAATATTGAAATTCCATTTTATTTATGTCAATAGTGCAAAGAACCATGTCCATCCCATCTTTGGCTTTTACATCAACAGAATCCTGACGTAGAACTCTTCTGATTCCTGTGTGCGATTTTTCTAGTATAGCCCCAGGTTCGCTTACTTTCTTTTCAACCACAATTTGGTTCAATAGATCATTCCCAACCATTGACATTAAGCTTCCTGGAACGCCATGTCCGGTACAATCACATGCAGCAATGACGTACTTGTTTTGATCAATATTATGAAACCAATAAAAATCACCACTTACAATATCCCGGGGTTTGTATAAAACGAAATAGTCTTTAATTATGTTTGAGATATTTTCTAAAGGAGGTAAAATTGCACTTTGTATTTGTTTTGCATAAGTGATACTGTCTGTAATATCTTTATTCTTTTGAGCCAACTCTTTTGTTCTTTCTTCAACTTTCTGTTGAAGTAGCCTCTTGTCTCTCTTTAAACTAGCCGTTCTCCATTGGATAAAGCCTATACCGCTCAGTAAGATCAGCAGTGATACTGAACCCTGGAAATACAAGGTTTGCCATAGAGCTGGTTCTATATGAAATCTATAAACTGTAGCCGTTTTATTCCACTTATTCTGCTTATTAAGTGCTTTAACCTTAAATTGATAATACCCTGGAGGGATATTGGGATACACTGCCTCTCTTCTTACGGTTTTTGGAGACCAGTTTTCATCTAACCCTTCAAGTTTATATTTGTATTTTATTTTTTTGGGTAACAGGTAACCTGTAGCAACAAACTCAAAGGTCAAATGGTTTTTATCATGTGAAAGAGAGAGCTTTTTAGGTATTGGATAATATTGATCAATGCTGTCGGTATGTAATGACCATTCAACATTATCAAAATTTAGTCTAATATTGGTTATGTAAATCAACATATCCTTTTCCTCGAGAGCAAGATTCCCTGCATTCCCTGCATTTATTCCAAACCATACATTTCCTTCTTTAGTTGTATAAAAGGAATGAGGATTTATTCTAATTCCATTTGGGCCGACTAAGCTGTCATAGCTTGTTATGGTTGCAATTCCACTATCGTAAAGATTGGTGAGATTAAATTTATTAATGCCTACATCACTTGAAAGCCATATGTTACTGGAGTCGTCAATTGTTATTAACAGAATATAATCTGAAGTCAATCCATCTTTGGTGTTAAAGTTTATAAAGCTAGATCCATTGTACATGTCCAAACCACCGCCATAAGTCCCTAGCCATATGTTACCTACTGAATCTTTAGCAAGTGCAGTTACAATATCACTGGACAAGCCGTCATCTTCATTCAGGCTTCTAAAATGAGTCCCATCATATTTACTAACACCTGAGTTGGTTGCAAACCAGATATGGTTTTCATTATCTTGAACAATATCATAAACAATATTACTACTCAACCCATCTTTCACAGTGAAATTTTGGAAGGAGTCATCTGCATATTTACTGACACCACCACCCAGAGAACCGAACCATAAATTACCCTCATTATCCTCATAAACTTTTTTCACATAGTTAGAAGTAAGGCCATCTTCTTGTTTGAAGTTATTAATGATTTGTCCATCAAATCTGCTGACACCATTCCCATATGTAGTAAACCAAATATTCCCTGAATTATCTTCTAATAATGATAGAACTTCATTACTTGGAAGTCCGGTTTCTGTTGTTAAGTGAAGGATTTTATCCAAGTTATGTTGATATAACCCATCGCCAAAAGTTGCAAACCACGTATTTCCTGATTGATCTTCAATTATAGAATTTAAAGGATATTTGCTTTGGATATTTTTTTCTACAATTGCGTTAAAACCAATTTTGCTGTTTTTTTTATACTTGTTTAATATCAAGCTACTTATTGACTCATTTTTGTTTGATATACTGATATTATGTTTGTCAGGATTACTTTGATCATAAACAATAAGAGCTATTGACTCATTTAGATCTGGTTGTTTTCCTATTGCAAATTTTGGATTCTGAATTTTTGGGGATTTCTTTTTGCGATAACTTTTCCGTTTATCATAAACAAGACTGAGGCCTTGTTTCGTTGCTACCCAAATTCTGCCTTCAGAATCTTTATAGGAAGATTGAATTTTATTACTACATAAACCATGATCTTGCTGATAAAAAAGAAATCTTTGTTTTGTTGTTCTTGTTTTCTTTTGTGAAAATCCCAGGCCATTTCCAAAAGTACTGAACCAAAGATTCCCTATTGAATCACCGTTTATAGAAAATATGGTGGTTTCCTTCAAAATCTTCTCCAATGTCGTAGTAATTTTAAATGATTTTATTACATCGGGTTCACGAGGATCCAATTCACATACACCGTTATCCGTTCCAAACAATAAATTGCCATTATTCATTAAATGTATTGAAAACACGTTATCACTGCATAAGCCATCCTTGTTATTTATCATTTTCCATTCACCAGTGTTATTTCCATTTAACCTATATACACCTTCATTTGTGCCAAACCACTTATTACTTTTTCTATCTTCCACAATTGAAAATACATTCTTACCGCGCATGTAACTTATTGGTTTAAATACTTTTTTCTCATTTCCTGTATATACTGTAACTCCACCACCATATGTTCCTATCCATATTGTTCCTTTTCTATCCTCGAAAAAGCATCGAATCTTATTATGGGTTAATCCATGTTTTTTGGTAATCTGTTTGAACTTAACACCATCATATATGAATATTCCATTGCCATCAGTACCAAACCATATTTTTCCTGAACGGTCTTGATATATGGATACTACTCGAAAATCTTTTAGTTCTTGTTGCTTTATTGGTTCGCCCTCTGGTAGCCAGGTAAATTTTAACAAGCCTTGATTTGTTCCAACCCAAAAAACATTGGTGTTACTTTCTTGAAGAATTGCCCGGACTTGATAGTTTCTATAATAGCAACTAAACATATAATGCTTCATGCCATAACTTTGAGCTAATAGGTCATGCTGAAAATAAAAGACCAAAAGAAGTAGTAATAAGATCAGGGGTTTCTTCATAGGTACTACTATCAACTATGAATCTAGCCAAATAACTTCAAACCTCCAAGATTTATCTTCATAAGCACAATTTTATGAAACACTTACTTGAAACCCGAACTAAACATAGGATTGTAGGAATAAATTCGATCGGGCAAGCCTGTGGCTGGCTTGAACGATTGCCAAGCACCTCTCTTAGCGTTATATGTTTTATTAAATGTGTTTATGTTCAAATTTAGAGCTATCACCTAATGACCTATATTTATTGATGTGTGTTGGTTGTTTCTTTAAATTCAACTTCTCTATAAAATCCTATTTTATCAGGATGGTCTGAAATATAAATGTCTTTATCAAGGTTTTTCAACATAAATAGTGCAATAAGATCACCTCCTGCTGCCCAAGTAAAAAATATTCCAAAACTTAATAAAGCTCCATGTCCTAAAACAATTGCAATTAATGAAGGTAATATTCCTAAAATTAGGAGGGGTATTGCACCACCTATTCTATAATGTTTCACTTTTATAGGTTCTTTACAATGACAATAAGGGGTTAAAAACTTCCATTTAAAACCAAATTTGATTGATTTCATTCCTCTGGAAGAATAATAACCCCAACTAATTCCATGTAATAATTCATGCACAATTATTCCTACGACCAAAATTGGCATGAAATATTCGATAAAAGATTTTGTTCCTAATTTGAATGTTTCATAATCCCAAATCAAAACGAAAGGAAGCAATAAAATAGTAGTCATTGGAATGATTAAGACAAAAGCTATCAAATTAACTTTTCCAAATCCCATTGTATATTCTATGATTTCTTTATCTCCTGTTTCCATATGTTTGCTTGTTTCTGGTTTTAACTTACCCACAGAGTAGAAAAATATCTTTACTGCTAAGATATGGAATCCAATGGGTTTATTTACTAGTTATCAGAGTCTACTTGCTTGTTTGTAAAGACACAAATGAGGGCGTAAAGTATACCTGCTTAACGAATAAAGTTAATGGTCAGGGGGTATTTTAACATGTTTCTTCCATTGTATATTCTTATTCCATTAATTAGAGGCACAAGACATGCGAAAATCAAAACTGTTAAAATGAATATTAAGGGTAAAGCAAGGAGTAAATTATCCATATAAAATATATCTAAAATTTCTATTTTATTGTGAGCAGTAAAAGAAAAACCGCCTTCAATAACCATAACAAGGAATAAAATTGCCGTTAAAAAAGCATAGCTGGTATAGCTAATTTGTGCATTTAATAGGGCTCTACCTTGTTGATTAAGTTGATTGATGTTGTTCTTTTTGTATAGCCAATAAATAAGTGGAACAAGAATATTGCCCAATGGAAACAGCAAACCTGAAAGGGCACTGAAGTGAACTAATGCAAGTTGAATCTTTTCATCACCTGAAGGCGGAGGATTAAAGATCTCCATACTAACCTCAAGTACGTCAGCAATTGATTTTAATGTGTACAACCGTGGGTCAACTTCCCCGGATTCGATTCGCTGAATTGTTCTTGTACTTAATTCTGTTTTTTCTGCCAATTCTTCTTGGGTAAGACCTTTTAATTTTCTGTAATAAATGATCTTTTCTGAAATAAAGTTTTTGTCCATGATGTTGTGGGTTTAAGTTTACAAATGAAACGGCAATTCTACAAATCATTTTAATTGGGC
>JAESTI010000024.1 GCA_016763665.1 Bacteroidia bacterium
AAATGGTTTCCAGGGAAAAGAGGGACAAATAATCCCTGAAATGACTGATGATTTTGTAGAGCAAGTATCTAACAGATATATTGAATTATATGAACAAATAACCGGGGAGCCCTTTAATAAAGGAGATTACTCAGAAGTTATGACAAGAATAGAAAATAACGTAAACAACTATTTAACTGTTCAGATTTAGTAACTCGATGATTCGTGTATTCGGTGATTCGTATATTCGTAAATATTCGTTATTCGTAAGTATTAGTTTATTCGTAACTACATGAAGATCTTAGTTAATATTAGCAGAATACTTGTTGGGCTGCTCTTTATTTTTTCCGGGCTCATAAAGGCAAATGACCCGTTAGGTTTTTCCTACAAACTTGTTGACTATTTCGTTGTTTTTGAAATGGAATTCCTCAATCCAATGGCATTGGGATTGTCCATGTTCATTTGTGTTATCGAAATTGTGCTTGGCTTTGCAGTATTACTTGGAACATTCATGAACATTACGGCATGGTTGTTATTACTAATGATCATCTTTTTTACATGGCTAACAGGTTATTCGGCAATAACAGGTGAGGTTACAGATTGTGGTTGTTTTGGAGACGCGATCAAGCTTACTCCTACGGAATCATTCATGAAGGACGTGATACTATTGATCTTTATAGGTATAATATTTATTAAAAGAAATTCAATAGAGCTATTACTCAAAGAAAAAATAGCTCGTACACTTCTAGCCCTTTCAATAATTTTGCCAACAGGGTTTACTTTCGCTTGCTATACTCATTTACCAAAAATTGATTTCAGGCCTTATAAAGTGGGAAATAATATTTATGACTTAATGCAAATACCTGATGGCGCTCCACTAGACATATTTGAATCCACTTTTTACTACAAAAACAAAACTACAGGTGAGATAAAAGAATTTCCATTAGCTAATCTTCCTTCCGGAGATGACTGGGATTTTCATGACAGAACAGACAAATTAATCCAGGAAGGTTACCAACCCCCTATTCATGACTTTAGTATAATAAATGCAGATGGAGATGATTATACCGAAGATTTCTTATTGGATGAAGGATTTGTGTTTATACTTTTCGGTTATGACCTGGAAAATGCTGACCATGTAAACGCTGATAAGATTAATGCAATTGCAGACAAGTCTTCTGATGACAATTATAGATTTATCGCTATGACTGCCTCACCTGAAGCAGAGATAAATAACTTCAGGGAAGCTACTGGAGCCAAGTATGATTTCTATTTCGCAGACGCCACGGCACTTAAAACTGTTGTAAGGTCAAATCCGGGATTGGTATTGCTTAAAGGCGGAGTTGTTCAGGCGAAATGGCATATCAATGATATTCCTGAACTCACCGATTTAGAATCCAATCACCTTAAGTAAGATACCAACTTTATTGTAGTTCAACTATCACAATTTTTTCCTATACTTACGTAAACATTTAAAGTAATTATCTGTGCTTAATTATATCATAAGAAGATCTGCTTATGGTGTACTGGTATTAGCCGGTGTGGTGGTGGTGGTATTTCTATTGTTTAATGTTCTCCCCGGTGACCCTGCCCGTATGACTATGGGGCAGCGTGCAGATGTTGCATCACTAAAAGCAATTAATAAAGAACTCGGAAGAGATAAATCATTGCCTGTCCAGTTTTTTATGTACGTAAATGATCTCTCTCCAATCTCGATCCATAAAACAAAAGATATTGATGACTTTATGTATTTGGATGAAACTAAGTATGACTATACCAAGATTATGGATATCTCTGACACTAAAGCATTGGTTTTAAAAATACCATACTTAAGGCGTTCTTATCAAACAAGAAGAAAAGTTACAGAAATTATAACTGATGCTATACCCGGCACAGCTATTCTTGCGTTATCGGCAATGCTCTTTGCAACTATAATAGGTATTTTTTTAGGAGTAATATCTGCTTTGAAGCAAAATACAATTACAGATAATTCTTCGATGGTAATATCTATTTTGGGTATGTCCACACCATCTTTTTTCTCTGGGATATTGATTGCCTGGATTTTTGGGTATGTCTTGTGCGAATATACCGGTTTAAACATGACCGGAAGTTTATACACACTTGACCCTTTTAAAGGCGAAATGCTTACTTTGAAAAATCTTATTTTACCTGCTATTACTCTTGGAATTAGACCTCTTGCAATAATTGTTCAATTAACCAGAAGTTCGATGCTTGATATTCTATCTCAAGATTATATTCGAACTGCTAAAGCAAAGGGATTGAGCTACTACAAAGTAATTGTAAAACATGCTTTAAGGAATGCACTTAATCCAGTACTCACAGCAATTTCCGGTTGGTTTGCGTCTCTATTAGGGGGTGCCTTTTTTGTTGAATACATTTTTTCCTGGAAGGGAATTGGCAAAATAACCATTGATGCACTGGACAAATATGATTTCCCAATTGTAATGGGTACTGTACTGTTCATTGCTGTAATATTTGTAGTGGTCAATATTATTATGGATTGCCTTTATAGTTTCCTTGATCCAAGGATAAGGTTTGATTAAACCTCAACTACAAAATATTCAGAAGGGAAATTCAAGCTTGGAATTTCCTTATCAAAAATTCCAAAAACAGAAGATCCACTACCACTCATAGAAGCATAAACAGCCCCTACTTCATATAATTGGGCTTTTATAGATCCAATTTCAGGATATTTAGAAAATACCGATTCTTCAAAATCATTTACAACTTTGCCATTCCATTCGTTTACAGGACAATTGAAAATCTCTTGCAAAGAAAAGTTTGGTTGCTTTGGAATTATACTGGAATAAGCATCTGCAGTATCTACATAAATATTGGAATTGATCAAAACCATTTTATGCTCATTAAAGTTCAGATCAATATTTTGCAACACTTCCCCTCTCCCACTTGCAAATGCAGGTCTGTTCTCGATAAAAAAACTACAATCACTTCCAAGCCGTATAGCTAAATCAAGTTTTTCAGATAATACTAACCGCAAATCAAACAGTTTATCTATCATATTAATCGCAAAAGCCCCATCAGAAGAACCTCCACCAAGCCCTGCACCAATTGGAATTACTTTATGAAGATGTATTTTTACTGGGGGTAAATTGTATTTTTCATCCAGCAAACCATACGCTTTTACACATAAGTTATCTTGAATTTCTCCCGGTATATCAATTCCAGATGATGAAAAAGCTACCTTTTGTTCTAGTTGCTCAGAACACTCCAAAATCTCCAATACATCATTCAATTGAATTGGGTAAAATATACTCTCAATATCATGAAATCCATCGGATCGTTTTGAAATGATATTAAGCCCAATATTTATCTTGGCATTTGGAAAGGAAATCATGTTTAGTACAACTTTTTCCTTTTTATTAAATATGGTAGAAGTACTTGCTTATACCCCTCATGAATATCAGCTTCTACAAAATCAATCTTATATTGCCCGCATTTCAACTTAAGCTGGTTTTTGTATTCAGAAATTGATTTCAAATAGGTTTCTTTTATTTGATTGGGATGTACTTTTACTTCTTCCTGCGTTTCCATGTCAACAAACTTGTAAGGGCGGTTTTCAAAATCAAAATCCAGTTCTTTTTGTTTATCAGCTACATGGAATAAAATTACTTCATGCTTGTTATGCTTTGGATGCTGTAATGCGGAAAACAAATGTTCAGGGTCAGAATCAACCATATCGCTAAAAATAATAACCAAAGACCTTTTATGGATCACATCAGCTATGTGATGTATTGTTTCAGCTGCTTTTGTTTCTTTGTTTAGTAGGGAGCTGTTCTTCTCCAACAAATTCTCTAATTCATGAAAAATTAATTTGTGCTGTACTACGGAAGACTTTGCAGGAAAATGCTGTTCTATTTTATCTGAAAAGGTTGTCAATCCAATTGCATCACGCTGTTTTCTTAGCAAGTAAATAAGACTTGCTGCAGCATGGATAGAAAAGTAAAGTTTGTTTTTATCTCCATCATTTTCCCTGGGAAAGTGCATAGAGGAAGAATTATCAATAACTATTTGACATCTTAGG
>JAESTI010000380.1 GCA_016763665.1 Bacteroidia bacterium
ACAAAGGAAATTATATGTGGCCTCAACGGGCAGATGCTATGATCCTTACCTGTAAAAATGAAGATGTTGCTAAGAAAACCAGAAAACTTGCTAAGAAAAACAAGAATACAAGGAAAATAATTTTAGAAAAGATCAATACTGATGAGGATAATAATCTTAAAATTCAACAAGGAAAATTTGTAAAAGGGGACAATGCCAATGTGGATGCAGTTGTTTGGGAAAAAGGCTTGTCCGAAAATGTTGAGAAAAATGAGAAAATAGTTTTTGTTAGGATAAATGTGGTTTTAGAACCCCAGGTAAAATCATTAAATGAATCAAGGGGTTTAGTAATTGCAGACTACCAAAATTATTTGGAGCAAGAATGGATAAAGGGACTTAGAGAAAAGTATAATGTGGAGGTAAAAAAAGAAGTGTTTTCTATAATGCTTAAAGAAACCGAAAGCGAACAGAATGAAAAAAACTGATCTTCATTTCTCTCTACTCATAACTCAATACTCATCACTGATTATTATCCAGCCAACTTTTAGTTGAAGAACTTCGTCTTTATATTATTAGGATGTTTATTATTGTCCTCATGTTCTTATTTTAAAAAGAGAATTGAGGAGAAAGATGTTGTGGCGCGAGTTCATGAAACATATTTATATCTTTCAGATCTTGCCGAAGTTGTCCCTGAAGATGTTTCTGTTGATGATAGTATCAGTTTTGTAAACAATTACATTGATACCTGGGTAAGACAACAGTTATTATTACACAAAGCAGAAAACAATATTGAGAATTACCAAAAGAGCATTGGAAGACAATTGGAGTCGTATAAAAATTCCTTGATCATATTTGCTTATGAGCAGGAAGTGATAAAGCAAAAGTTGGATACATCGGTTTCTATTTCTGAAATAAAGGACTATTACACAAACAATAGCCAAAATTTTGAGTTGAAAAGAAACATATTGAAGTTTGATTTTATTAAGCTGAATAAGGAATCTCCTAAACTAAAAAAGGCTAAAAAATGGTTCAAAAATTACCCGGATAAATACGGACTTGAACTTGAAGATTATTGCCATCAATATGCAATAAGCTTCACTTTGCAGGATAGTTCCTGGTATTTTTTTGACGATGTGATCAAAGAGTTGCCTATTGAAACTTATAACCAGGAAAGTTTTTTGAAATACAGAAAGTACTTTGAATTGGAAGATTCATTGCATTACTATTATGTTCGCATAGTTGATTTTAGAATAAAAGAAAGCGCTTCACCGTTGGTAATGGAGAAGCAGAAGATCAAGAATATTATTGTTAATAAAAGGAAACTAGATCTGGTTAAGAAATTGGGAGCGACCGTGTATGGCGAAGCAGTAAAAAACAATTATTTTGATATTTATTTGGATGTAACTCAATAGACTCATGTTAAATTTATACAACATAATATTCCTATTGCTGATAACCCCCTATGGGATATTAAATGCTCAGGATAATAATGTAATTGATGAAACAATTGCAGTAGTTGGAGACAATTTCATCTTAAAGTCGGAGTTAGAAGTGCAATATTTGCAATATGCCTCACAGACGAGTAGTAGTGAATATGAATTGAAATGTCAGTTATTGCACCAATTACTTTTACAAAAAATGCTTATTACTCAAGCTCAAGCTGACAGCGTTGAGATCAGTGAAGATCAGATTGATGATGAGATTGACAGGCGTTTAAGATATTTTATCAATCAGTTTGGATCAAAGGAAAAGCTGGAGGAGTATTACAAAAAATCCATTATTGAGATCAAAGAAGAATTTAAACCAAGTATTAAAGAACAGTTACTGGTTCAAAGAATGCAGTCTAGAATTACAAGTGATGTAAAGACAACTCCTGCTGAAGTGAAGAAATTCTATAAAGATATTCCAACAGATAGTTTGCCATTCATCAATTCTGAGGTAGAAGTTGGACAAATAGTGAAACTTCCGGCTTTGGATGCATCTGTCAAGGAAAAAACCAAGCAAAAACTCAAAGAAATAAGAGAAAAGATCATAAATGGTGAACCATTTGAGAAAATGGCCAAGTTGCATTCCGAAGATCCTGGATCAGGAAAAAGAGGAGGTGAATTAGGTTTTGTTGGGAGGGGAGAATTAGTTCCTGAATTTGAAGCAGAAGCATTCAAAACTGGAAAAGATGAAGTTTCTCCTGTGTTTGAGTCAGAATTTGGATTCCATATTCTACAAATGATAGAAAGAAGGGGAGAGCAGGTCAATGTCAGACATATATTGCTTCGCCCGGAAATGGGAACGGCAGATCTGCAAAGTGCAAAGGTATTTTTGGATAGCATCTACAATCTAATTAAAAATGATTCAATTAGTTTTGCAAAAGCAGCTAAACAATTTTCTGAAGATAAGGAAACCAAGCAGAATGCAGGAATGCTTTACAGTGCTGAAACAGGAACTAACAAGATACCGATGGATAAGTTAGATCCCGGGTTGTTTTTTCAACTAGATACACTTAAGACTGGTAGAATTTCAAAACCGTTGCCTTTCAAAACAAAAGATGGAAAAGATGCTTATCGTTTGATCTATTATAAATCAAAAACCTCACCACATAGGGCAAACTTAAAAGAAGATTATCAAACAATACAAGCAGCAGCACTGAGTGCCAAACAAGATCTTGAATTTAAGATTTGGTTTGATAGAAAGAAGGTTTTAACATTTATTCAGGTGGATGAAGTTTATCACAATTGTGATATTATACAGAACTGGATTCATTAAGCGTTATTCGTATAATAGTGTATTCGTTAATTCGTATTTATAATTGGTATCATTTGTAGCCATTAGCATATTGGCATCAACAATTAGTATATTAGCATCATAATGCAAAGCGAAGAATTAAAAATAAAAACAAATTCAGATTCCTCAGATGTGGAGTTGGTGGATGAGTTATCCAAGTCTTACAATACATTAAGATCAGAGATTGCGAAGGTTATAGTCGGGCAAGATGAAGTTGTTAAAGCTGTACTTACCTGCATCTTCAGCCAGGGGCATTGTTTATTGATCGGTGTGCCTGGGTTGGCAAAAACATTACTAGTACAAACTATCTCTGATGCATTAGGATTGAAGTACAGCAGAATACAATTTACTCCAGATCTTATGCCTTCTGATATAACAGGATCAGAAATTTTGGATGAGAGCAGGAATTTTCGATTCGTAAAAGGGCCTGTTTTCGCTAATCTTATTTTAGCTGATGAAATAAATAGAACTCCACCAAAAACTCAGGCAGCTTTGTTGGAGGCCATGCAGGAATATGGAGTTACAGTAGCCGGACAAAGGTTTGAGTTGGAGAAACCTTTCTTTGTATTAGCAACTCAAAATCCAATAGAATTAGAGGGGACATATCCGCTTCCTGAAGCACAATTGGATAGGTTTATGTTCAATGTTTGGGTTGATTATCCTGGATATGAAGAGGAGATAAATGTAGTAAAAAATACCACTGGCGATTTGCAAGTTACAGTCAATAAAGTACTCTCTGCAGAAGATATATTAAAATACCAACAGATAATCCGTAAGATCCCAATAACGGATAATGTATTGGAATATGCAGTTAAGTTGGTTCATAATACGCGCCCGGATAACGAATCTGCGCCTCAGATAGTTAAGGATTATATTAATTGGGGAGCAGGTCCAAGGGCTTCTCAATATTTATCAATAGGAGCAAAGTGCAATGCTGTGCTTAGCGGAAAATACTCACCCGATATTGAGGATGTTGAGGCAGTAGCCATGTCTATATTAAGACACAGGATTATCCGCAATTACAAAGCAGAGGCTGAAGGCGTTTCTGTGGAGGATATTGTCAACGAGCTAATGAAGTAATTAACTAGCCTTGTAATTAATCAGTGTCTTGAGTTTGGAATGCCTAAAATGCCTAAAGTTTTATTTCTTACAAATTGATTAAAAAATTATAAAATTGTAAGATTCAAAGATTATTAGAACAACATAAGACATCTTATACATTACCAAATTACCTCATTTTCAAATTATCAAATTACCCCTCCTTTATATAACTTTAGGCACTTTATACCTTAGCTCACTTTAAGTACTTATTAGTTCACTTTCCTTTTTATTGTGATTAAATTTGTAATTTGAACATTCAAAAATGTCTCAAAGTGTTTAATACAAACAATATTCCTTTAGCAGAAAGAATGCGCCCTCAAACACTTGATGATTTTGCGGGGCAGGAACATCTTGTTGGTAAAGATGGTGTGATCCGTAAGGCGTTAGATGCAGGAGTTCTTCCTTCCATTATTCTTTGGGGCCCTCCGGGTTCTGGAAAAACCACCTTGGCCCAGATCATTGCTCAGCAATTAAAAATGCCTTTCAAGACATTGAGTGCAATAAGTTCGGGAGTTAAGGATGTTCGTGCTGTTATTAATGAAGCTAAGTTAAGCACAAGGACTTTGCTTTTTATTGATGAGATCCATCGTTTTTCAAAATCTCAGCAAGATTCATTATTGGGCGCGGTTGAAAAAGGAGTGATCACTTTGATTGGGGCAACCACCGAAAATCCATCTTTTGAGGTTATTTCTCCATTACTTTCAAGATGTCAGGTATATATTTTGGAATCTTTGGGAAAAGATGAATTGTTGGGTTTGTTGGAGAGAGCGAAAAAAGAGGATGCAGATCTCAAAAAGAAAAAAATTAAAATAAAAGAACATCAGGCACTTTTGAGAATTACCGGAGGAGATGCAAGGAAGTTGCTGAATCTTTTTGAATTGGTTATCGATGCTGCGAACAATGATAAAATTGTTATAACTGATGATATTGTGATGAATTGTGCCCAGCAAAAAATGGCTATTTATGATAAGGGAGGGGAATTACACTATGATATCATTTCAGCGTTTATAAAATCGATAAGAGGAAGTGATCCCAATGCAGCATTGTATTGGTTAGCCAGAATGATCCAAGGCGGAGAAGATCCTAAGTTCATTGCACGCAGGTTGCTAATTTTGGCTTCTGAGGATATTGGCAATGCAAATCCGAATGCACTTTTGTTGGCGACAAATTGTTTTCAGGCAGTGACCATGATAGGCTATCCTGAATGTGAATTGATCCTATCCCAAACCGTAACGTATTTAGCTTCAAGTCCTAAAAGCAATGCTTCCTATCAGGCAATTCAGAA
>JAESTI010000381.1 GCA_016763665.1 Bacteroidia bacterium
AGCGTTTTTAACTATGCTCAAGGTCGGTTTATCGGATAATCCCAATTATTATATACAGTCATATACTAATGGAGAAGATTGTCTGAGAAACTTAAATGTCAACCCCGATATTGTGGTGTTGGATTATAATTTAAGTGAATCACAAGCTGATGCGATGAATGGTCTTGAGGTACTTAAAATGATAAAAAAATACCATTCAGATATTAAAGTGATTATGATCACTGGAAGTGAGGATGTTGAAGTGGCAGTGGATACCTTCAGACATGGGGTTTATGACTATGTTATCAAAAATGAAAATGCGCTTTTGAGATTGCAACTAATAATTCAAAATATTTATGGGAGCATGACTAAACACAATGAAGAATTGCAAGCTGTAGTATTGGAACTTGGGAAAATGAAAATTAAAAGAAAAGCCCTGATAATTGCCCTTTTAATTACCATTAGTCTCTTTGTGCTTACTGAAATAATTCTTGAACCATTTATTGAGCAACATACGAGCAGTAATTGGATCGGAATTATTTTAAAATTGGGCATTGCTTTTCTTCTTAAGCCTATGGAATGGCTGGTTGAAATAATTTTAATCAAGAGGTCTGAAGTTTTTACTTAATTTACATTCAAATGAAAGCGTTTGTTAATGAATATCTACAACAATTCCATCTATAATCATCCCAATATTTACGAACCTCTTATTATTTCTGCCCCTCCACTATCACTGGGAATGGCAGTAGTAATTCCATGTTATAAAGAACCTGATTTAATAAATACATTAAATTCATTAATAAGCTGTGAACTTCCCAAATGTGCGGTTGAAATACTCATAATATTGAATTGTGCTGAAAACCCTAGTGACGAGATTATTTCTTTAAACGATAGAACCAATAAGCAGTTTGAGGATTGGCATGTTCAAAAGAATATAAACCACAACTCTCTCCCCCTGGGGGGAGATAAAGAGGGGGGACTATCTTTCCATCTTCTAGAACAAAAGAATCTCCCAAAAAAACACGCAGGAGTAGGCTTAGCCAGAAAAATCGGGATGGATGAAGCATGGTATCGCTTTTTTAAGATTAAAAATTCTGATGGCATAATTGTCAACCTTGATGCAGATTGCACTGTAAGAGCAAATTATCTAACAGAAATATTTGAACACTTTCGAAAAAATACCAAAACTCCCGGAGCTTCCATTTGTTTTAAACATCCTTTAGATGGCGATTTAGATGATAAAGTGTATAAAGGGATTGTTAATTATGAACTTCATTTGAGGTATTATATCAATGCCTTGAGATTTGCAGGAATTCCCCATGCATTTCATACAATTGGATCAAGCATGGCAGTTAGAACAGGTGTTTATGCAAAACAAGGAGGTATGAACAGGCGAAAAGCAGGAGAGGACTTCTATTTCTTGCATAAAGTAATTCCTTTAGGAAATTATTCTGAAATAAATACGACAAAAGTTATTCCATCTCCAAGAGAATCTGATAGAGTTCCTTTTGGAACAGGGAAGGCTATAAGTCAATGGATGATCTCTGATAAAGAAGTGTATACTACTTATAAATTCCAATCTTTTGTTGATTTGAAATTTTGCAGCGATAATATTTCTGAATTGTATGACCTTGCTAAGAATAACAATATTGAACAGTGGTTAAATCAATTACCTGAAAGCTTAAAAACATATTTCCAACAAAGTCGTTTAGAAGAATTAGTTGAAGAGATCCTTAATAATGTAACGTCTGAAAAGGCATTTATTAAGCGTTTTTACCGATGGTTTGATGGATTGAAAGTATTGCAATACATCCATTTCTGTAGGGATAATTATTATGAGGATGAACCGGTTGAGCAAGTTTCTTCAAAATTGCAGAATGAAATAGAGGATGGAGATAATGCTAATTTAGGATTAAGAGAATTGTTGGATAGATTTAGGGAATTAGATAGGGAAGAGAAAGCTATTTCAAAAAGTGAATTTTTGTCATGCTGAGTTTATCGAAGCATAAACCGAAGACTTCGATAAACTCAGTTTGACAATCTAAACTACTTCTTAGGATTAACAATATCCCAGGTATCCACCGGAGTATCAATACGCCTTATCATCTTCCCATTTTTGTAAAGAACTTTTGCGATCATCCAGCCACTTTTTCTGTAAAACTTTTGTACTCCATGAATTTCGCCCCGTCTGAATTTTTTGTCTTCACTAATTTGGTTGGTCTCATGATCGGTGTAAAAGTTCTTATACTTTCCATGAAGTTTGTCATTTCTGTAATATCGAATATTCTTCAGTTTTCCATCAAAAGTGTATTTCTCGGTTTTGCCGTTTAACCATCCCTGGCGGTATTTTGATTTGTTAAAAAGAATTCCATTATCCAAATAGTCATAATGCCATCCATGTAAGTTTCCCTTTTTGTATTTCCCAACATTTTTAGCTTGTCCATTTTCATAATATCCGAACCACTTTCCATGTAATCTGCCTTTCTTAAAAGTTGACACCAATTTTATCTTTCCTGATCTGTAATATTGTGTCCAGTTGCCATGCTTTATATCTTTTTTAAAAAAACCAAGATTCTGCAGTATCATTTTTTGTTCTCCACTGCTAAGCACCAGGTCATCTTCTATTTGATAATATGTTTTGTAAACACCTTCTTTTTTATCATGAATATAAAACACCTCCGATCTCAATTGGTCATTGGGATAATAGGTCTTCCATAACCCATCTTTTGATCCGTTTTTGTATTGCCCTGTTACGCGCAAATTACCCTCATAATCATAAGCTTTATATTCACCGATCCGTATAGAATCTTTGTAGTGGATCTCTTCTTTAATTGTATCTGTATCATATTTAATGATCCAGTTTCCTTGCCTAAGGCTATTGCCGTCAGTTACATTTTGAGCAAATACGGGAAGAAAGGAAAGTATCGTTAAACCAATAAGAAATAGAAATCTTAGAATCATCACAACGTACAGGGGAATAGAGAAAAGATGTCTTTACTAATTAACAGCAAAGATGGAAAAAATATTGTTTAGATTTTTAGTAATCATAATCATCATAATAGATCAGTGTACTATTTTTTAATTTATTTTCAAATTATCAATTTCCCTTTTTTAATTTCACATAATAAAAAAGCATAATTAAGTCAAAAACCATATGAGCGATAATTGCAGCCATTATACCCGCAAAGATGAAAAGATAGCCCAAACCTGCTGCTACCAATACCATAAAACAGCCAACGATACTTAATTTCCAATTCCGAGGGTCGAGATAGCCATGCAAAGCAACAAAAAGTATTGATGTGATCCAGACTCCAAGCCATGGCTGAATAGTGGCTCTGAAAAATAACTCTTCAGAGATTCCGGCACAAAGAGAGATTGCGAAAATATCAAAAGTTCTTAATTGAATAGATTGTAGTAGATCTTCAAAAAAAGTACCAACCTCGGAAAAAAACTTTAGCTGCATCAATCCAATAATTATTGTTGCGGCTAGTGTGCCAAAAATAATTCCATGTATGAGTTGCATCCAATAATTAGCTCCTTTCTCAAAAACTTGTAATAATGTTTGATCATGAAATAAGTTGAGAAGAATTGTAGAAAAAACGATCAATCCCAATGTAAACAGATAACATATCTGCATGAATTTTTTACGGGAAATAAAGAGGTCTTCCTCTGGTTCAGGGATTGGCTCTATCGGTTCTTGATCCATTGGTGAAGGACTACTCTTTATCCTTTTGGGCGGCCTTTCGTTTTTGGGCAGCTTTTCGCTTAGGGTTAAATTCTAAATAACCAAGGATTATAAATATGAAAAGGGTTAAAACAGTTACAATAGTTGCTAGTACGTATAACCCAAATCCGGTTGCTGTTCCAATTCCTGCCGCAACCCATAGTCCAGCAGCTGTGGTTAAGCCGCTTACTCTGGAATCTTTAAGAAAATAATCCCACCTCCAATAAAGCCAACGCCCACAATTATGTGCGAAGCT
>JAESTI010000382.1 GCA_016763665.1 Bacteroidia bacterium
TATGTTAAAAATTTTGAAATAAACGGCATGGATTATCGGGATTTCAGAACTGTTTATTTTGAGAGGGATGATCTCGCAGTTACTACGGAAGAATAATCAAGATTTTTTTAAGCTGTACTACCCATATATCTAACAAAACATCTTTTTGCAATTGGCAATAACGATTCACTAAATGGAAAAACCTTTTCAGTTTCGATTGCAAAAGTGGCCGGGTTTGGTAATTTCTTATATGATTTGATCAAATTTTGTTTTATTGATTCAAATGTATTGGAGAAACTAGGCTCATAAGTAGTTATATAATTTGTAGAAATACCTCTGAATTTTTCATCACTTTTATTAAAGAGTGTAATTTGATATTCATAAACAGAAGTGTCCTTTTTCTTCCCATTCCTTAAAAACAAATACCCTTCATTAGAGTAAATAGGTGTAATGCCTATAGGAGAAATTTTAATGTAGTTTTCTATGAAATCATAAATTTCCTTACCATCCTTTAGATATTTTTCAAGCTTTGGCAAAGAGTAATCGATAATTGATTCTATTTCTTTCATTATTTCGCTATCATCGATTAGCTTTTCATACTTGATTAAAAAATTCTGTAAATCAATAGAGGAAATTTTTTCAGGAAACTTTTCAGATATTTCGCGTTTATAATCTTTTATCGAAAGTAGATTTTTATAATGATCAATTATATCCGCTAAAAAAGGGTATAGTTTGTTGTTGTCAAAACTTTCACTAACATCTTTTAAATAAGCTAAAAGTAAATACTTTTTGTACTCAAAATCTATTAAGCCTTCAGTTATCCAATTTGGACTTAATTTTTTCATAAAACGAAATTTTATTGTTTGAACGAATCAGTAATTTTATTGTTTGAATTTAAGTGTAAATGATATCCACTATTATCTGTGAATAACTTGATTCGTATGTTATTATACTAATATTTCTCCTTTTTTGTTACTTGTTTCAGAACATTTGATTTGTGATCAACGTAACAATCCTCAATAGACTCTTTTTTATTATTTCTTCTCAATTCTTATGTTTGTGTAAATAACTGTAATTAATGAAAATATTAAAATCCATAATGAGGTTTTTATTGTTGCTATTTGCATTTACTATTATCTCGAATAGTGCAATTAGCCAATCTCAAAAGCAAGCTAAAAAATCCAAAAAGATAAGTGCTAAGCAACGGGTTACCAATGAGTTAATTCAATCAATGAATTTGATGTATATAGGGATTGCCTGTACTGGTGTAGGAACTTCTCTAACTACTATTGGAACAATGCAGCCAGTTACTTCTTCAGTGTATAAACCAATGATATATACAGGTTTGGGGCTTTCTTTAATAGGCGTTGTAATCATGATAGAAGGGCACAGTCATGTAAGGAATGCAACCAGTATAATGAAATTAAAAATAACCGGAAATTCTATAGGCTTACTTATTAGTATTTGAGAAATGAAGTTAATGTCAAGCATTGAAATTCTGAGATTGATTTATCTTAAGAAGACCAGAATATTAGGCTTGGGTATTTTAGTATTTAGTATTGGCTGCCTCATTAGAAGCAATATGCCTTCGGAATACTTCGCACATATTGTTTTTCATCCAAAACCTATTTTTCCGGTCACTGTTTTAAGAGGGTCAACCATAGAGGTGACTAGTAGTGGGACCAATAGAAATACTGTGTTCAGATTAATTCGATCCAATGAACTTCAAGAACATATTGTAAATAAATTTAATCTGGTTCAGCATTATGGACTGGATTCCTCACAAGCAAATACTTATAAACAAGCAGTTGAGATATTATCGTCAACGTACTATCCACAAATTGTATATCGTACAAATATTAAAATTACTGTTAAAGACCGTGATCCCGTAATTGCTGCTAAAATGGCTCAGGAGATGGTAAATAAGCTTGATGAACTATACCAGAAAGACTACATGATAACTTGGGAGCGAGATATAGACCTTTATGAAACTTACCTAAAATCTGTAAAAGTTGAATATGACAACTATCAAGATAGCCTTAAAAACTTTTCTCATAATGGAAATGACTTTAAGACTTTTGTTTTAAATAAAGAGATTGAATATTTAACAAAGGAGCTTGTTCATTTGAGGATTAAAAAAAGAAAGGTAATGAGCTCTTTTGAAACAACAGGATTAGCATCATTGGTGATTATAGAAGATGCTACTCCCCACTTCATTCACAATACGGAGAGTAGATATGCAATGGTTCTTAATGCGACATTAGTTCCATTTTGCATAGCTGTTATAGCTATGATGTTTTACTCTTTTATTATTATATCCCTAGATAGGTATAGCGAAGAAATAAAACTAATATTTAGGAAGAACAAGGAATCTTTGTAGTGCTAGTGCTGTAATATTTATTTCTTAAACTATCCCATTGTTTTTCTGTATAATTATCAGCATATTATCAGAGGTAGATATTTTTGAAAATCCTTACTATTTGCCAACTGGCGGATAGCAAGGATTTCCACTTAGATTAAAGGATATGCGAAACTTCAGTTAATAACAAAATGAATACTACTGTCGCATCAATAATGGCTGCCGGCAAAGGTACCAGAATGGGATCAACTTTACCTAAACCACTGATACCATTAAAGGGCAAGCCCATCCTGCAATATATTATTGAAGCTTTCCAGAAGGCAGGGATTGAAGAAATAATTGTCATTGTAGGTCATAAAAGAAATGAAATAAAAAAGGCAATAGGTGATCAGGTTCATTATATCGTACAAAATGAACAAAAAGGCACAGCACACGCTGTTCAACAAGCAAAAGGCTTTACCAATTGGGGTAATAAAGACCTTTTTGTTTTTGTGGGTGATTGCCCATTGATCACTTCTGAAACTATACAGTCTTTATTTGATCATCATAAAGAAACCAATGCAGATTGCACTTTTCTAACTGCAGAATTTCCTGATACCCCGCCTTATGCACGAATTGTAAGAGATCAGACAAGGAAACTGATCAAATGCGTAGAAGAAAAAAATGCTTCTGAAGATGAAAGAAAGATAAAGGAAGTTATGACCTCTCATTTGATCTTTAAAGGCGGACCACTTTTTAAATACTTAGACCAAGTACCTCCCGATGATGAAACCGGAGAATATTATATAATAGATGTCATCAATATTTTTCTGGATAAAGGATTAAAAGTTCAAACATTGAATTCAACAAAATATCATGAATTAATAGGACTCAATACTCCTCAGGAATTAGCCTGGGCTGAAGATCTGTTAGAAGTTAATAGTTAATTGTTGCCACATGGATGAGCTGGAAAACCTGGTAAAAACTTCCAAAGAATTTTTTGTTATAGAATTTAATTCTTCTCCTCAATTAACAGTAGCTGCTCCCGGAAGAATTAATATCATTGGTGAACATACTGATTATAACTTTGGGTTATCATTGTCTGGCGCGATTAATAGTTGGGTATTTGTAAGCATAGGTCTTAGAGATGATGATCTGATTTTTATTAAAAGTAAAAACTTTAATTCTTCTTTGAGAATCAAAATAGATGAAAAGTATGATCCAAAGCAGAGCTGGCAAAAATATATAGTTGGTGCTGTTCAGGTTTTTTGTCAAGATCATCCTCTTACGTCTGGTTTTAATGCACATATCAGGGGAAATATACCGATAAATGCAGGCGTTTCTTCATCTGCTGCAACGGAAGTGGCTATGATGAATGCTCTTCGAGTTTGTTATAACAAAAAATTCAGTGACCTTGATTTAGTTAAATATTGCCAGCAAATTGAACATCGGTATCTTAAGATCAATAGCGGACTATTGGATCAGTACACAGCTCAATTCTCCAAGAAGAATAACTTTATCATCATCGATTTTGAAAAACTTACCCATAATTATTGCAAAACCTCGATGAGTGAATGGACCTGGATTATTGTCAATACGATGATCAGGAGGGAATTGGCTTCCAGCAATTATATGAAACGAGTGGAGGAAACCCGAAATGCACTCATTGAACTCCAAAGGACGTACCCCGCAATTACCGGATTCAGGAGTATTGCTCAAAATCATCTTTCCGCTATTGAAAATCCTGTCTGGCAAAAGCGAGTCAAACATTATCTGGAAGAAAACAAGCGTGTAAAGCATGTAACAAATGAATTGGAAAATAATAATTTTGAAAAAGTTGGTAAATTGCTGACAGCATCCCATTATTCATTAAAAAATAATTATGAGGTTAGTTGTGAGGAATTAGATTTTTTGGCAGATGAGGCAGTGAAATTCGATGGATGTATTGGAAGCAGAATGATGGGAGGTGGTTTTGGTGGATGCACCCTGAATTTAGTCGAAAAGGAACTAAGAAATGGCTTTGAAAAA
>JAESTI010000383.1 GCA_016763665.1 Bacteroidia bacterium
CAAAACGTTTTTGAGTTAAATAATGACGGCACAAAACCAACCTTAGGAGACGTATTTAAGAATACGAAAAATGCTAGAGGTACGGATTCAAACACAAGGAATTTTACTTTGCTGGGAGATCCTGCTATGACGTTAGCTTATCCTACATACAATATCAATACTACCCAAATTAATAGCCAAAGTTTAGATTCCATTCCTGATACTTTAAAAGCATTAAGTAAAGTAACCATTTCAGGAGAAGTGGTTGATGTGAATGGTAATGTTTTGACCAATTTTAATGGGGTAGTTTATCCAACTATTTTCGACAAACCCACAACCTTTCAAACTCTAAAAAATGATGGAAGTAGCGGAATAAAAACTTTTAAACTTCAAATGAGCAAGGTTTACAAAGGAAAGGCAAGTGTAAAAAACGGAATTTTCTCCTACACTTTTATTGTTCCAAAGGATATTTCTTATGAGAATGGATTTGGTAAATTGAGTTACTATGCAGATGGTGGAAGTATTGATGCAGCTGGGGTATTCGAAAATGTAATTATTGGCGGTACAGCTTCTAACTTCGCTAAAGATAACACCGGTCCAACTGTTGAACTATATTTTAATGATGAGAATTTTATTTTTGGAGGATTGACTGATGAAAACCCTGTGCTAATCGCAAAAATTGAAGATGAAAGCGGGATTAATACAGTTGGCAATGGCATTGGGCATGATATTACAGCAACTGTTGATGATGACGACAATTATAAATACAACTTAAATGACTATTACGAAGCTGAATTGGATAATTATCAAAAAGGAGAAGTTCGTTTCAAACTTAAAGACCTTAAAGATGGTAAACACACATTAGATTTTAAAGTTTGGGATGTATACAACAATTCTTCTGATGGCTATACAGAATTTATTGTAGCCTCATCTGCAGAAATGGCATTGGACCATGTACTGAATTATCCTAATCCTTTTACAACTTCAACCAGATTTTTATTTGAACATAACAAACCCGGGCAGGTTTTAGACGTACAAGTATTAATATTCACTATTTCGGGTAAATTGGTAAAGACAATAAATACTGAAATAGTTACTGTTGGTAATCGAGTTGATTCTATCAATTGGGATGGTAAGGATGATTATGGTGACAACATCGGTAAAGGAGTTTATGTATACCAGGTAAAAGTCAAATCCGTTGATGATGGAACATTCGCCAATAAAATTGAAAAGTTGGTGATACTTAATTAAAATATATTTTAATTGTCAGAATGAGGAGAGTCGAAATGTGAATGGTTCTGTTTTTCCTGAATACTAGCGACTTTACATGACTGTTTTGTTTATTTATCACTAAATACTAAAAAGTTATAGTACCCGTTGTATATTTGTAGTTTCTTGAATAAAACATATATTTGTATATATCACTAAAAACAGACTGATGAAGGGAAGCCTAAAATTAATCACAACCTTAGTAATTTTAGGGAATGTTACGTTCTTTTTTAATGCGCAAGCTCAAAAATTAGGTAATGCAACATATATTAATGGCTCATCGCTAAACACAATTACTACCGCTGTTCCATTTTTGATGATTGCCCCTGATGCGCGTTCTGGTGCGCTTGGTGATGCAGGTGTGGCAATATCGCCCGATGCAAATGCAATTCATTGGAATCCAGCCAAATTGGCTTTTATAGACAAGGAATTAGGGTTTTCGGTTTCACACACTCCTTGGTTAAGCGCATTGGTAAACGATATCAGTTTATCTTATATGAGTGGGTACAAACAATTGGATAAAAAACAAGCAATTGGTTTATCATTACTTTACTTTTCTTTGGGTGATATTGAAAGAACAGATGAATCAGGAAGCTCATTGGGAGCATATAATCCAAATGAATTTTCTACGGATCTGAGCTACGCGAGAAAACTATCTGATAAACTTGCATTGGGAATGTCATTAAGGTTTGTATATTCTAATTTGACAGGTGGTTTATTTGTTGGAGGATCTGAGACAAAAGCAGGCACATCTATAGCTGCTGATATTTCTACATACTACCAAACTGATTTTGAAGTAAGAGGAAAGAATTCAATATTTGCTTTTGGAGCAAACATGTCAAATATCGGATCTAAAATGACTTACACAGAAACAGCAGAAAAAGATTTTATTCCAATGAATTTAAGACTAGGAGTTGCATGGACCATTGAACTTGATAAATACAATTCGCTTGCTCTTGCTTTTGACATAAATAAATTACTTGTTCCTACGCCACCAATTTATAACGATACCACGGGCGCTGTTGAGTTTGGAAAAGATCCTAATCGTGGAGTGGTAAGCTCAATGTTTGATTCATGGGCTGATGCACCTGGTGGGTTCAGTGAAGAAATGAGAGAGTTTACATACTCAACAGGAATTGAGTATTGGTATGATAAGCAATTTGCATTAAGAGGTGGATATTTTTATGAGCATGCATCCAAAGGGAATAGAAAATACTTTGCACTTGGTGCAGGATTAAAATACAACGTGTTTGGAGTTGATTTTGCTTACTTGATCCCAACCGAACAAAGACATCCTCTTGAAAATACACTTCGATTTACATTGCACTTCGACTTTAATGCTTTCCAGGGAAAAACCAGTCCCATCCAAAACGTAGAGGAAGCAGACGAAAATTAACAGATGAAGATCCGTACGGGTTTAGGTTTTGATGTCCATCAGCTAAAAGAAGGCTCTCCATTTTATCTTGGCGGAATACAAATTGAACACACAAAAGGTGCTGTTGGTCATAGTGATGCAGATGTTTTGATCCATGCGATTTGCGATGCCCTGCTTGGGGCGGCTAACCTGAGAGATATTGGTTTCCAATTTCCCGATTCAGACGAAAAATATAAAGGTATTGACAGTAAAAAATTACTAAGTGAAGTCGTTAGTTTACTTCATAAAAAAGGATACAATATTGGTAATATTGATTCAATAATTTGTTTACAGCAACCCAAAGTAAATCCTTACATTCCTGAAATGAAAAAGGTTTTGTCAGATACCATGAAGATAGAAGAAGAAGATCTCTCGATTAAAGCAACAACTACAGAAAAGTTAGGGTTTGTGGGAAAAGAAGAAGGAGTTTCGGCTTATGCAGTGGTTTTGATTCAGAAAAGTTAAACCCAAAATTGTTATTACTTTTTTAGCACTATGGCCTCACTATAGGATTTATTCAAAAGGTCTATCATTTTGTTCCACTCTTCAAAATCTTTCTTGTCAAGTAATAAGGTATCAATATATATTGTTTTGTATAAAATTATCTGGTCATCTTCCTGGATATATTTAATGGAGAAACCAAAATCATTATGATAGAAATTTTCGTTTTCAGGAATATTCGATAAATGATATCCTTCTGGGATCTTTAGATGTGTTTTATTCTTTTCGATAAACTTATATTTAATGATGAGGTCTTGTTCCATACGCTCCTTTTGAATGTAATCATTAAAATAAACCCGATCTAAATTCAGATTGACATAAATATTATTATTTAAGTTTTTTACGTAATCAG
>JAESTI010000397.1 GCA_016763665.1 Bacteroidia bacterium
CCCTAATTTCCACAAGGGTTCATTTCCTGTGATTTGTTCTATGTAAGGGTCTAATATTACAAGGATGAACTCAAAGAATATGAGAAAGGAAATAAACAGTGCTGCTTCTACAATCTTAGTGTACTGACGGAAAGTCTTATACTCCTTTATCTTCCTGAACCTCCTTGCAAAAAGAAATATTCCTATAAACAACCCAACCAGTACCAACACTATACCTGAGTACTGTAATTGATTGCGCCTTTGTGTTTGTTCAGCTAAAATCCTTGCTTGTTCTTCTTCTTGTTTCTTGCGCTGTATTTCAGCTAACTCAAACTCATGCGTTTGCTCCAAACGTCCTATGTCTTTAGCTTTTTCCTCGTTGAAAATGGAATCTTTGGTTGCACTATATTCTTTGTAATGGTAGAGGGCAAGTGGATAGTTGTGGGTTTGGGTGTAGAGGTCGTCACTTATTATTTTTTCAAACTGTATTTTATCATTTAATGCTCCTATACTCTCACATAATGCAATAGCCTGCAATAGAAATTCTTCGGCTTCATCGTGCTTTTTCTGTTTGGTATATAATATACCGATATCTCCAAGCCAAGTTGCAATTCTTCTCTTTTGTTCAAGTTCTTTGGCTATTGCTAATGCTTTAAAATAGTGTTGTAGGGCTTTGGAGTAGAGTTGTTCCCGGTACACTGCACTATCAGGGCTTTGGCCTACAGCCTCAGCCTGCTTCATGTAAACAATGCCTATATTGCCAAGCCATGCTGCAATATGATTTTTATTGCCTAGTTCCTTGCTTATTTCCAGAGCCTCAAAATAGTGTTGCAGGGTTTTAACAAAGTCGCCTTGTTCCATGTAAAGTATGCCGATGTTACCAAGCGCAATTGCTTGATATTGTTTAATTCCAAGTTCTCTAGCTATTTCAAGATATTCAAGATAATGTTGCAAGGCTTTAGTATAGGCCCCTTGATTCCAGTAAACAATTCCGATGTTACCAAGCTGTATTGCTATACCTCTTTTATTGCTTAGTTCATTATATATTTGCATTGCCTCAAAATAGTGTTGCAGAGCTTTGGAGTAATCGCTCTGGTCCTTGTATATATTTCCGATATTACCAAGGGATGAAGCAATACCTTTTCGGTTGCTCAACTGTTTTCTTATTTCCAGGGCTTTGAGGTTATGTGTAAGGGAAAGTGGGTAGTCACTTTTGAAGTAGTAATATACTCCAAGATTATGATGGGTGCTAATGGTTAGTTTTTGGATGATGTGCTTTATGGAAGGGTATTGCTTCATTTGTTCCTCGTTCCTTAAGTCAGATAAGATGGAGAGTGCTTGTTTTCCAAGAAGGATGGCAGTATCGGGGTTTTGGAATCTGAATTGCTCACCTAGTCTGTTGAGAACTTTAATTCTAGTAGTATCCGAAAGCTCTTTTTTGAGTTCAGCTTTTAAGGAGTCTATTTCACTTTGTTCTGCAAAAATCAATTGACAATTGCCAATCAAGATCGAGCAAATAAAACTAAATAGAAATGTTTTGAAATACTTTCTTTCCATCACAACTCCTCCACATCCCTTTTATACTGCTCCATTCTTTTCTTGAGCTTTTGCATCTGAGCATTGACGATACGTTTCTTGAGTTTACCTTCAAAGAATTGATGTAACGGGAACATCATACCAGCAAGCCCTGCGTTGAAAAGAAGTTTAAATGCAGGCTCACTACCTGCCCATGATTCTATGGAAGGGTCAAGCAGAACCAACAGGAACTCAAATAGAATTAAGAAAGGTATAAAGACTGAGAGTTCAATCAACCAGTTAGGTATTGATAGTTTCCCCAACAGGAACAGCGAACCGAAAAGAATAAATATACCAATCAGTATTGCTGAGTGTTGGAGGTCATTCCTACGGTTAATTCTTGCTGCTTCTACCTTTGTCCATTCTTCTTCTTGTTGTTTCTTTTGCAACTCAGCCATTTCAAACTCGTGTTTTGCTTCAAGTTTGCCTAAGTCTTTACTCTTTTCTTCGTTGAATATACTGTCTTTCAAGGTGGAGTATTGTTTGTAATGGTCTAAAGCAAGTTTGTGGTTGTTCAGTTTCTCGTAGCAGGTTGATAGTCCTGAATGGGCTTCACTTTCCTTTTGCAATGCTCCGATGCTGTCTGCAAGCTGAGCGCATTGTTGGTAATACCCTATGGCTTGACTGTACTTGCCTTTTATCCTAAGAATTGAGGCAATGCCGGATAATTCGAAGGTCATGCCGAATTCATCGCTTAATTCTTTGTTTATGGCAAGGGCTTTTTGCTGGTAGTACATGGCGCTGTCAAGGAGCTTGATCGGGTTCTCTGCCGCCCACTCGCCCACTCCGCCAGCTGGCGGACTGTCGCCTTGCTCATAGAGGGTGGTGTACAAAGTGCCGATGTTGTTATAGGAGCTAGCCATGCCTTGTTTATTGCCCTGTTCCTCTTTTATTTTTAGGGCTTTAAAGTAGTAGGTTAGGGCGAGGGGGTAGGTGGATTGATTATCGTATATAATCCCGATGTTGTTATAGGAGGCAGCCATGCCTTGTTTATTACTCTGTTCCTCTTCTATTTTTAGAGATTTAAAGTAGTAGGTTAGGGCGAGGGGGTAGGAGGATTGATTAGTATAAATATTCCCGATGTTGTTATAGTTTCCTGCCATTGCTTTTTTATCTTTTAATTGCTCATTGATTGACAAGGCTTCATTGTAATAGTGCAGGGCTTGGGGATAGTCACTTTTTCTCATGTATATTCTTCCCATGGAATTATTGCAGCGGGCTATTAATTTTTTATGGTTAATCGCTGTTGCTAGGGAGAGGGCTTTCTGGTAATGGTTTAGGGTGGTATCTGGTTTGGTGTATGCAAAATGACGACCTATTTTTAGTAGGGTCTTTATTCGGGTGGTGTCCTCTTTAGAATTTTGAATTTTGAGTTTTAAATTTTGAATTAAAGAATCTTGTGGGTTGTCAAAACCTAAATTCAACCCTCCGACAAACATTAATCCTATTAGAAATAATAATGTTTTCCCAACTTCTGACTTCTGACTTCCGGCTTCTGACTTCTTTTTAAACAACCGCCTTTTCAATCTTGTTTCTGCTAAACTGTGGAGTGGAAAAATCATGGCTGCCAATACCGCATTAACCATGAGTTTGTAGCCAGGTTCGCTGTTGGTTAAATTCTCAATGAAAGGGTCAAGTAAAACAAGCAAAAACTCAAACAACA
>JAESTI010000384.1 GCA_016763665.1 Bacteroidia bacterium
CTATCAATAGTATCTCCAGTAGCAGTCACAACAATAGCTAATCCATCATCTCCATTATACCAACATAATGAAGAGGTTGTATCTGCCAAGTCTAATATGGTTTGATTAGCTCCCGAATTTGCAATAATGTATACACCACCAGGATCAATGGTACCAGTATAGGTATAATCATAAACATTTCCGCCATTAGCTTGTCTTATAAAAGTGTAATTACTGATATCAATAGTTGAAGGTGTTGGATTAAAAACTTCAAGCACCTTATTGTTTGATGAACCTTCTATATATTCTGAGAAGAAAATATCAGAACATTGTTGGGCTAGAATATTACCCGAAATTATCATTGTAAAGCACAAAACCCACCATCCCTTAAAACTTTCAAATTTTACAGACTTTTTCATACCTATTTTATTTTTAATTAAAAATTTGAGTAAAAACAAAACTAAAGTTTTTTATCTTAACTAAAAACAAATATTTCTATTTGCATAGTTTTGCATCTTTGTTGGTAGTTGGTTAAATTGTATATTCGTGCTTATGATAAAAAGGGTAATTCTAGTAGTATTAGATAGTGTCGGCATAGGTGATGCTCCGGATGCAGCAAGTTTTGGTGATTTTGGGAGCAATACCTTACGTAATATCGCAAAAAAAGTAACAGCTCTTTCGATTCCTAACTTAAGGAAACTCGGGATTGGGAATATTGAAGCAGATATTGCTATTGATCCCGTTACATCACCAATTGGCGCTTATGGTAAGGCAAAGGAAGTATCGCCTGGAAAAGACACTACTTCAGGTCATTGGGAAATAGCTGGTTTACAGCTAACAAACCCTTTGCCCACATTCCCTGATGGATTTCCGCAGGAAATAATTACAAAATTTGAGAGGGAAATTGGAACCAAGTGTATTGGCAATTATACTGCATCAGGTACTGTGATAATCAATGATCTTGGAGATGAACATATAAAAACCGGATACCCAATTGTTTATACCAGTGCCGACAGTGTTTTTCAAATCGCCATGCATGAGGATACAATTCCAATTGAAAAGCAGTACGAAATATGCCAAAAGGCGAGAGATATATTAATTGATAAATATGCAGTTGGAAGAGTTATTGCCAGGCCTTTTGTAGGAAAATCAGGAAATTATACCAGAACTACCAATAGAAGAGATTTCTCCCTTGTTCCTTTTGAAAAAACAGTTTTGAATCATATTACCGATGTTGGCAAGGACGTAATTGGAGTTGGTAAGATTGAAGACATATATGCTCAATATGGAATTACGGAAGCAGTTCATACAATATCGAACATGGATGGAGTTGAAAAAACCATTGATTTTATTAATAAGGATAATCAGGGTTTGATCTTTACCAATTTAGTTGATTTCGATTCTCAATTTGGACACAGAAGAAATGTGGAAGGATATGCTAATGCCCTAATGGAGTTTGATAAAGTACTCCCTGATATCCAAAATGTTTTAAAAGATGATGATGTTCTTATATTAACTGCTGATCATGGAAATGATCCGACATTCAAAGGAACTGATCATACAAGAGAACAAGTACCTATTCTCATTTACGGAAAATACATAAAACCAGGCACTTCTATTGGTAACAGAGATACATTTGCAGATATTGGTGCTACCATTGCGGACATGCTTAACGTTCAAACCACTGCTTTTGGAACTAGTTTTAAAGATCTAATTTTTCAACCTGAGTATGCACCATCTAACTGAAAAGATCAATAATGCCTACAAGTATATCCAACAACAGGTTGGCGAACTTAAACCTGAAGTTGGTTTGGTATTGGGATCAGGACTCGGTGTTTTGGCGGACGAGATAGAAAATGCCATAAAAATAAAATACGAGGATATTCCGGATTTTCCTGTTTCCACAGTTGAAGGGCATGTTGGTCAATTGGTGGTTGGAGTTCTTGAAAGTAAATGCGTTATTGCAATGCAAGGTCGTTTTCATTTATATGAAGGATATACATTGGATGAGCTTACCATACCAATAAGAGTAATGAAAAAACTGGGTGTTGCAAAATTGTTTCTTTCAAACGCAGCAGGTGGAGCAAACTTAAATTTCAAACCGGGAGACCTGATGATAATCAATGATCATATAAACTTCTCTTTTACTAATCCTTTAACAGGTGAAAACTTAGACGAGTTTGGAGGGAGGTTTCCTGATATGTCCAACGTTTATGACAGGGGAATTATTTCTCAAGTAAAAGATATTGCCTCTAAGAACAACATCGCCATAAAAGAAGGTGTTTATTTCTTTTCATCCGGCCCATGTTATGAAACTCCATCAGAAGTAAAAATGGCACAAGTTTTAGGTGCAGATGCTCTTGGAATGTCTACTGTTCCTGAAGCAATTGTAGGTATACATTCAGGAATGAAAATTACTGGAATTTCGTGTATTACTAACATGGCTTCAGGTATTTTGGATAAACCATTGATACATGAAGAAGTAATGGAAACTACCGAAAGAGTAAAAGATAAATTCAAGAAACTGGTAAGGGCGATTATAAAAGAAATTTGAAAATTTGATAATGATGCTAATATATTAATGCTTACGAATTACGAATATTTACTAATATACGAATTACCGAATACACGATTTTACGAATAGAATGCGCCCATACGACATCATATTAAAAAAGAGAAACGGAGAAGCTCTGTCTAAAGAGGAAATTGAATATATGGTTTTTGGTTACGCCAATGATGAAATAATGGATTACCAGATCTCTGCATTACTGATGGCGATTTATTTTCAAAAATTATCTAAGGAAGAAACGTTGCATTTAACCAAAGCTATGATCAATTCTGGAGATGTTATAGACCTATCCAATATTGACGGAATAAAAGTAGACAAGCACAGTACTGGTGGAGTTGGTGATAAAACTTCCCTTGTTTTAGGCCCAATGGTTGCCGCTTGCGGAGTTCCGGTTGCTAAACTTTCAGGTCGTGGGTTAGGCCATACTGGCGGAACCATAGACAAGTTGGAATCAATTTCCGGGTTTTCTTCAGTTATGACTGAAGAAGAATTTGTAAGAAATGTTAACGAAAATGGAATAGCTATCGGTTGTCAAACCAAAAATTTAGTACCTGCTGATAAAAAATTCTATGCACTGAGAGATGTGACCGCAACCATTGAAAATATATCATTAATTGCAGGAAGTATAATGAGCAAAAAGCTAGCATCAGGTGCCGATGCGATCGTTTTGGATGTAAAAACCGGAAATGGAGCCTTTATTGAAAACACTAACGAAGCCTTTGAACTTGCTAAGGAAATGGTTGATATTGGTGAAGGTATGGGGAAAAATACTGTCGCGCTGATCACGGACATGGATCAACCTCTTGGAAATTCTATAGGTAATTCTTTGGAGGTTATTGAAGCGATCAATTCTTTAAAAGGAAACGGCCCTAATGATCTTCATGAACTTTGTTTAGCGCTTGGAGCACAAATGCTGATCTTATCAAAAAACTGTAATAATGAAGAAGAGGCACGAGCAAAACTTCAATCGTGTATAGATTCGGGTGCGGCATTTAATAAGTTTAAGGAATTTGTTGAAGCACAAGGAGGAAATACTGAACAAATTGACAATCCTGAAAAGCTTCCTCAAGCTAATCACACAGAAAAAATAACAGCATCTGAAGATGGTTTTATTGAACGTATTTGCGCTAAAACTGTTGGAATGTCATCATTGATTTTAGGTGCGGGCAGAGAAACTAAAGAAAGTGAAATAGACCTATCTGCAGGAATTGTTTTAGATAGAAAAGTTGGAGATGAAATCAGTAATGGAGATACTTTGGCAACACTTTATGCCAACGATACAAGCAAACTTGAGCAAGCTAAAAAAGAACTGGAATCAGCATATAAAGTCTCAACTTCAGAAATACAAAAAAGGCCATTAATATTTGGACATGTTAATAA
>JAESTI010000417.1 GCA_016763665.1 Bacteroidia bacterium
CATTTGCTTTTCATAAGTTGGCTGCTACATTCCCACAGTTTCTTGAGTCTTATAATAATCCTAAAGACTTCTTAAAATCAGTGGAATCAATTATTCATGTCGAAGTAAAGAAGATGTATAAAGATGCTTACACTCCTTCATTTAAATATACTGATCCTGCACCCGACAAGCTAATTATACAATATCATTCCAAAAGAAAACTATATGCTTTAATGGAAGGACTTATAAATGGAGTTGGTGAACATTATAACATAACAATCGGGCAAAATGTGAAAATTCATGAAGTTGATGGTAGAGAAGTAGGTGATTTTGATCTAACTTTTTCTTAATAAACTTTTATAACAATAATGGATCCTCGAAAGAAATTAGAAATATCAGCACAAAAGATCAGGCTTCTGGAAAATATGATCGAAGATAAGACCCGGGATCTTTACTATGCAAATAAACACCTATTAGATAGCAAATCATATCTGGATAATATTATAGTTTCAATGGTTGATATGTTAATGGTTGTAACCCCTGATGCTATCATCAAAACAGTCAATCAATCTCTTTTGGAAACTCTGGGTTACAAAGAAGATGAATTAATTGGCTTACCTGTTAGCACAATCCTCGCAAATGAAAAAGATGAAGAAATTATATATAATGGCGAAGTCCTTCAACAATTAATGAAAAGAGATTCTTCAAAAGATATTGAATTAATGTATTTAAGTAAAACAGGGTTTGAAATACCTGTTTTAATTTCTGGGTCTGTTATGAAAAATAAAAACGGTAAAATTGATGGTATTGTTTGTGTTGCGCATGATATTACAATTCGTAAAGAAATAGAGGAAGAAAGACTCAAGAGTAAAGCATCAGAAGCTGCGAAAAAGGAAGCAGTGAAACAGACAAAATATAAAGACGAATTCCTTGCTAATATGAGCCATGAGATCCGTACACCTATGAATGGTATTTTAGGCATGAGTTATCTGCTTTCAAAAACTGATCTTGACGAGGAACAAAAGGAAAACTTAAATGCCCTCACAACATCTGCAGAAAATCTACTTGTGATCATTAATGATGTTCTTGATATTTCAAAGATCCAGGCAGGTATGATGACATTCGAACAAGCAAATTTTAGCATTAACGAAATTTTAAAGAATGTTAATTATACCCTTAATTATAAAGCCAGAGAAAGATCCAATCACTTAACCTACAATATAGTTGAAGAAGTACCTGAAATTTTGATTGGGGATCCGGTGAGGTTAAATCAGATCTTATTGAATTTGATTGGTAACGGACTAAAGTTCACTGAAAATGGTAAGGTTGATGTTACAGTAAAAGCAGGCGAAAAGAAAGGTGATATCCAAACATTGGAATTTTCTATAGCAGATAATGGAATAGGCATCCAAAAAAATAAAATAAGCAAGATATTTGATAGCTTTTCACAGGCCGAACAAAGTACTACACGAAAATTTGGTGGATCGGGTCTGGGGCTGACTATTACAAATAAACTCGTTCAGTTACAAGGTGGGAAAATCTGGGTTAAAAGTAAGATTAATAAAGGTTCAACCTTTTCATTTACAATCCCATATAAAATTGGAACTACTGATGTGTTTATTAAAGAGAAAATGAAGGAACCAAATGATCCCTCAGTGAATCTGGAATCCATAAAGATCTTGCTAGTAGAAGACAATCCAATTAATCAATTAATGGCGAAAAAGGTACTATCCGGTTGGAACTGCACTACTGATACAGCCGAGAATGGCAAAATCGCAATTGAAAAATTAAACGCTAGTGATTATGACGTTATTTTAATGGATCTTCAAATGCCCAAAATGGATGGATATGAAGCTACAAAACATATAAGGAATAAAATGAAACCACCCAAAAATAAGGTTCCCATCATTGCAATGACAGCCAATGCAGGTTCTGGTGAAGCTGATAGATGTTTATCTCTTGGAATGAATGATTATATATCTAAACCTTTTGTTCCTCATGAATTAAATAGTAAAATTGTGAAGTTAGTAAAAGATAAATTAGTGTAATATCAGCTAGCATGGAACAAAAAATAAAAATTACACCCAAATAAACTAAATTATCTTAAACAATAACATAAAACTTAATCTCAAAGACAAACCCAAAAGCATCAAATAATATCTAACAAAAAAATCAAATTATTATGGAAACACAAGCGCAAGACACCCTAAAAAACCCTCTAATTGAGGATTTAACAGAATATCTGAAAAACGCATCCGAAAGCTTACATATCGTTGATTCTGGCGGCATGATCGTATGGGCAAATAATACGGAACTTGACTTCCTGGGTTATTCAGAAGAAGATTATATTGGTCATTCCATTACAGAATTTCATAGAGACACGGATGTTATTAATGATATTCTGACCAGACTTCTTGCAGGAGAAACGCTGGTAAATTATTCGGCTTACCTCATAGCTAAAAATGGGTCTATCAAGAGAGTTCTTATTAACTCAAATGGATTTTGGAAAGATGGCAAATTTATTCATACACGATGTTTTTCCAGAGATATTACTGAATTACCTATGCCAGAGGGTACCGGTTATTTAACATAGTGTTTATTTGATAAATTCAAATAATCCTGAAGTCAACAACTTCTTATATTATGAAAGAAAAAAGGCAGTCTAAGAAAAATTCCGTGCCTGAATCAGAGGTGGTTAAGTTACGAGAACAATTATTAGCCGCTGAGAAAAAGTATGATATATTAAACCAGAAGTTTATAACTTTTAAAAATGTTGCTGCCGATCTGGAAGACCAACGGAAATTAATAATTGATAAAGCTAAACACGTAGATTATAAATCGAAAACATATAAAAATGTAATTGATGACTTAGAAGACCAGAGAAAATTATTGATATCAAAAACTAATGAACTAAGTAATTTAAAAATTGAATTAGAAAAAAGGAATGTTACGCTTGCTAAAAGGGAGGAAAGATTTAAGAAATTAGTAGAAGAATCACCTCTGGCTATGATAGGTATTAGTAAAGATGGTGATATGATTCTGGTTAACAAAAAATTGGAGAATCTATGTGGATACTCAAGAAAAGAATTAATTGATGACCATATTCACAAAATAATCTCTAAACCCAATTGGGGTAAATATCCTGAATTTAGAATAGGTTTTTTTATAGATCACGAAACAATAAAAATCGGTTTAACTTCAGATATTTATGTAAATCACAAAGATGGTAGCAAACGCAATATAGAAATTGACCTTGCCCCTATAAAAACTTCAGATAAGAATTTTGTATTAGCAACTATAATTGATATTACTGAAAGAAAAGAAATAGAGGAAGAAAGGATCAAGAGTAAAACAGCAGAAGCTGCAAAAAAGGAAGCAGTGAAACAGACAAAATATAAAGACGAATTCCTTGCTAATATGAGCCATGAGATCCGTACTCCTATGAATGGTATTTTGGGCATGAGTTATCTGCTTTCA
>JAESTI010000385.1 GCA_016763665.1 Bacteroidia bacterium
CAAAAACCTTTTTTTTTAAGGACAGCGTGAAGCTGATCAATGAGAACTATACCATCCATTGTGATACCCTTAAATATCACACCATTACGAAGATAGCATACTTTTATGGCCCTACTAAGATAATCAGCGATGAAAATACTATCCACTGTAATTATGGTTGGTATGATACAGAAAAAGAATTATCCCAATTTAGCAAAAAGGCAAAGTTAGAATCTAAAGATCAAGTGCTTAAGGCCGACAGCTTATATTATGATAGAAATATAGGTTATGGTCAGGCATTTAAGAACATCTCATTAACCGATACTTCTAAAGACATTATTATTAAAGGTGATTATGCAGAATTCTTTAGAAAAAAAGACAGCACCCTGGTAACCAAAAATGCTTTGCTTATTCAATTAATGGAGGATGATTCATTGTTTTTACATGCAGATACTTTAATGGCAATGTATGATAGTTCTAAAAACGGAAGAGTTTTGTTTGCCTACCATCATGTAAAAGTTTATAGTATTGATCTTCAGGCCGCTTGCGATTCTCTGGTCTATTCTTTTTATGATTCAACCATGAAGTTTTATATAGAGCCGGTGCTTTGGTCAGAAGAAAATCAGTTAACTGCAGATTTCATCACACTTCATTTAACAAGCAACTCCATTGATTCATTGAACCTTTATGATAATGCCTTCATTACCTCTGAGGTTGATAGACAAAAATTCAATCAAGTAAAAGGAAAACACATGGTGGGTTACTTTAAAGATAATAATATTAGCAGGATGTTTGTCTACGGCAATGGACAGAGTATTTATTACGCTTTGGAAGACGAAGAAAGTAAAACCATTTTAGGCATCAACAAAGCAGATTGCACAAATATGTTGTTACGCTTCAAAAAGAACAAGGCTCAACAAATAACATTCTTAACCGAACCCGATGCCACACTCTATCCAGAGGAAAAATTCCCGAAAGAAGAATTGTTCTTAAAAGGGTATAATTGGCAGGATCATCGCAGGCCAAAATCAAAAAACGACATTTTCCTTAAAAGTGAGGTAATGGAACCTACATCACCACAAAATTGATCCTTCAAAATATTTACCACAACATTTGCGTTATTGTATTAATCTAACCAGGTAAAAGGATAAAAAACAATCTCCTTGCATGCTTTTCCACACACTTTTGTTGAAAAGTGAACTCTTTCAAAGGATACCTAATATCTATCTTTACAGTAGAATAGAACGCAATGAAAAACGTTATTTTCTTAGCTGTTTTACTTCTTTTCGAAGCTGAAGCAGTCTTCTCACAGAAAACCTCCAACGATCTAAGCCCCGCAAATGCTTACGAAAAGGGATTAGAGCTATACAGAGATGGCAAATACGGCTCCGCTCAAGTTCAATTTAATAATTCCCTTCAAAATGCTGATCCCACCTCCAATGCAATTCACCGTAATTTTGAACAAGAGGCCGCATACTATAATACCTTGTGTGCATTAAATCTATATCATAGCAATACTGAAAAGCTGTTGATGAATTATTTAAAAGACTATCCAAGTAGTCCCAGAATTTCACACACACATTTTAATTTAGGTCGGCTTTATTTCAGACAAAAAAGACACACAAATGTCATTCAAAGCCTTAGGAAAGTAAATATATACCATTTAGATAATCATGAAATGTCTGAGTTGTACTTCAAACTTGGTTACAGTCATTTCAAAAAAAGAGATTATAAAGAAGCCAACAGGGCATTTTTTGAGATCAAAGATTTACCAAACAAGTACTCCTATCCCGCTAATTACTACTATGGTTACAGTGCTTATATGAACGGTAATTATGCAGTTGCTCTTGAAAGTTTTATTAGGATCAAGGATGTAGAAGCTTACAGCAAGGTTATTCCTTACTACATTGCTCAAATTTATTTCCTGCAAAAAGATTACCCAAGATTGATCTCTTATGGAAATGAAGCGTTACGTATTCATAAGTTAAAAAATGAGAACAGGATACAGCAATTGATCGCACAGGCATATTATGAAATGGAAGATTACAAAATGGCTGCAAAACATTTCGAAGAATATATCACCAAAGAACGCAACATTACTCCAAATGATATTTATCAGTTTGGTTTCTCACTTTACAAGATCAAAAAATACAAGAAAGCTGCATTTGCATTTGAGCAGATAATTGATGGCAATGATAATCTTGCTCAAAATGCTTTGTTCTTCTTGGGAAGTTGCAATTTAAAAGCGGGGAACAAAAGAGATGCTCGGATTGCATTTAGTAATGCTGCGAAACTGGATTTTGATCAATCGATCAAAGAAAATTCAGAATTCTACTATGCCAAGCTATCCTTTGAGTTAGCTTACCATCAAGTTGCTGTTCTAGCACTCCAGGAATTCATAAATAAATATCCAGATAGTAAAAATGCTGATGAAGGTAGGGAAATCTTGAGTAACGTATTCTTATCAACCAAGAATTACAAAGATGCGCTTCCGCTATTAGCTGCTATTAAGAAGCGAACACGTAAAATAGACGAAGCACATCAAAAAGTAGCATACTACAGAGGCATAGAACTATACAATAGGCGCAAATATGATACTGCAATTAAATTATTTAACCTTTCTCTTAAATTTCCCAAGAATGATGAGGTAAAATCTTTAAGTCATTTTTGGAAAGCAGAATCATATTATAAGTTAAATGCACATGCAAAGTCAATAGATAGTTACCTTGATTTTTTCAGCACGAAAGGCGTTGAACAAAACAAGCAATATCAAATTGCCAACTATAACCTTGCTTACAATTATTTCAAAAAGGAGAATTATAGAAAAGCATTAAGATACTACAAAGAGTACATTGGGAATGCTGAAAATGACAATTCGCCACCCGTTAATGATCCACTTGTTACAAGGGAAAACCTGGTAAATGATGCAATAATGCGTTCAGCAGATTGTAGCTTTATTTTGAAAAAATATGATGATGCCGTGAAATATTACAACCAGGTTATTATTGATACCTCAACGGGAACAGATTATGCTTTATTCCAAAAGGCATTGATACTTGGATTACAAAACAATCCCGAAGGAAAGATCAAAACAATGTATGATGTGGTTAATGCTCACTCCGAGTCTCCTTACGTAGATGATGCTTTATATGAAATTGGGAACACTTATCTGGTTATTAACATGAATGGCAATGCTATAGATGAATATACCAACATCATCAAAAATCATCCGAATAGCAGCTACATTAAGAATTCCTTATTGAATCTTGGGTTGATCAACTATAATAACGGCAATGACAAAGAAGCCCTTGAACACTATAAAGAAGTTGTTGCGCAATATCCACGTGCAAAAGAAGCTAAAGAAGCCATCAGCGGCATCAAAAACATCTATGTTGCACTCGGAGATGTAGACAAATATATTAAGTATGTTGAGGATAGTGTTCCTTTTGCATCAGTAGGCATATCAGAGCAAGACTCCATTACTTATGAGGCTGCGGAATTAAGATACATGAAAGGCAATTGTGAAAAATCCATTGGCGATTTTGCCAATTACTTAACCAAATTCCCTGAAGGCTATTTTGCTACCAACGCGCACTTTTACAAAGCCGAATGTGAATACAAAACGGGAAACAACGGGGCGGCACTAGAAGATTATAAGTATATCACGGAATTACCAAGAAATATCTTTACAGAAAAATCGCTTTACCATTCCGCTTCCATCAACTTCGCTTTCAAAAATTATATAGATGCGCTTTTGAATTATGAAAGCCTTGAAGACGTTGCTGAGTATAAAAAGAACATTGTTGAAGCCCGACTAGGCAAAATGAAATGCCATTTTTATCTGGGTAATAATCAACTAGCTATACTTAATGCTAATAAGGTATTAATGTATAATAAATCTTCTGAAGATGCTTTGACCGCAGCACATCATTATTTGGGTAAGGCAGCCTTATCAATGGATAGTTTAGATATTGCCAAAAAGGAATTTACAATAACAAAGGCTTCCCTCTCTGAAATGGGTGCTGAAGCACATTACAATTTGGCATTGATTGAATACAAGAAAGAAAATTATGAAATTTCAAAGGACATCATTTTTGAATTAAATAGCAGAAGACCGCCCGTTGATTATTGGCTAGCAAAAGGGTTCATTCTATTGGCCCTGGATTATGTTAAACAAAATGACTTTTTCCAGGCAAAACACACATTACAAAGCATTATTGACAACTACAGTGGTAATGATGAAATAATATCAATAGCTAAAACCAAACTGGAAGAAACCAAGGTTGTGGAACAAAACTGGCTTGAATCAGAACTTAGCAAAAAGGAAACAACAGATGAGGAATTGGAAATACCACTACCTGACTCCATGGATATAGAAACCGACAACAATACTCAAAATGATTTAGGTTTATTAGAATTAGACAATGAAAATTAAGAATTTCTATACGCTATTGATTCCTTTGATTTTATTAGGAGGCATTTTGTTCTTAACCGCTTTCCTTACAAAGGCTAATGCCCAAACTGGAACCGTAGACAAACTTATCAAAACGGAGGCAATTGATATCATTAAACCGTATAAACCAACTTTGTCCGAAGCATATAAATTGTCTACTAACCCCAAATTGGATATTACTGATCCTGTTAGTCCCAACCTGAAATACAGTGTTGATCCTAAGGAATTAGAAATACCATTTAAAACCAGCAGAATTAAACCTGCTAGAATGAAATCGGAAAAAATTCCAGACTTACATAGTTTCTACGTAAAAGCAGGCTTTGGAAGATTTACTACTCCAGTTGCTGAAATTTATTATAACAACAAATGGTCGAGAGATTATTCAGTTGGTGCTTACGCAAAACACTATTCAAGCCAGGGACAAATCGCTAATTCTTCTTTTAGCGATAACAAAGTTGGTGTATACGGTAAAAAATTCTACAACAGGTACACAATAGGTGCAGGAATGGATTATTCACGCAATACATCCAATTTCTACGGCATTGATCCTGAAAATGCTGCTAGCAACATTCAGATTTCCGACCAGTTGTTCAATAATTTTAGTGCCAATACCAAGTTCGCTACCAATTTTAATCCAAAAAGTAAATTGAACTATGAAATTAATGCTAAAGCCTACAGATTCTTCAACAAATACAGTTCACTGGAAAATAACTTGACTGTTTCAGGAAATATTACCAATAAAATTGCTCCGGATACTTCATTGAATGTTAAGGTAAAAGTCGATATTTCAACATATCAAAACAATATAGACAAAACTAAAAACACCTTGATCTATGTGACTCCCAAATACAAAATGTCATTTTCTAACCTAAGGATCAGTGCTGGTTTTAATATTGTGAATGAATCTACAGCAACTAATAAATTTCACTTTTATCCGGTTGCCGATTTGAGTTATAAAGTTTCAGGCAACTACTTAATTGCTTACGGAGGAATAACCGGAAACTTACAAAAGAATAGCTTTAGATCATTTGCACTTGAAAACCCATTCATTAATGATGTGATCTCTGTCAAAAATACCAATACCAAAATGCATTTCTTCGGAGGTATTAAAGGAATCATCAATAACTTTACAGATTATAACATCACTGCCAACATTAGTAATATTGACAATATCCCATTTTACATTACAGATCTGTCTTCAGAATTCGCCAACGAATTCGACATTCTTTATGATAACGGTACCATTTTTAACTTTAGCAGTCAAATAAATTGCCATAGATCGGAAAAGTTAAAACTAAACTTACGCGGTGATTATTTTCAATACAGCTTAAAAACTGAAGAAAAGGCTTGGCATACCACATCTCTTACTTTAAGATTCAATGGTTATTATTCCATTGGAAACAAGATCAACATTTCGGGTTCAGTTTATGCCATCAACAAAACATATTCTAAAGTTAACACTCCCTCACTTATCCAGGAATATAACGGATTTATTGATGCCAATTTGGGTGTAGAATACAAATATTCTAAGGCGATTTCTGCATTCATTGACATGAAAAATTTAGCCAACAAAAATTACTACTTGTGGCATAATTATCAGTCGTCAGGGTTCAATATAATCGGTGGCGTGAAATACGCATTTTAGCTCGGTTTTTCCTTGCTAAATCGGTGAAAATCAAGTATCTTTGGTACTCTTTTCAATAAGGTAAATTTTACGAAAAATGGCAGAAAAAGACGAAAAAATTGTGGCAGAAAAAGAAAAAGGTAAATCGGCTTATACGGCCGATAGTATTACGGTTTTAGAAGGGTTAGAAGCAGTAAGAAAAAGACCCGCTATGTACATTGGTGATATAAGTCAAAAA
>JAESTI010000396.1 GCA_016763665.1 Bacteroidia bacterium
AATCACCTTGCGTTTTATAAATCAAGCCAATATTATTTAGGCTGCCAGCGATTCCTTTTTTATTTCCAATTTCTTCGTCAATTTTGAGACTACGTAGGTAGTAGGCCAGGGCATTCGATACATCGCCATGAATTTGATAAACAAATCCAATATTATTTAAGGAAGTTGCAATTCCTGGTTTATCCATTATATCGGTCCTTATCTTCAAACTACGCTGAAAGTAATCCAATGCTGTGGCAACATCGCCTCGACGCTGATAGATTAACCCAATATTGTTTAGGTTATGAGCAATTCCTAGTTTGTCCTGGGTTTCTTTATTGATCTTCAAACTACGTTTTTGATATCCTAAGGCTTTAGAGAGATTGCCTTTTTTTTCAAATAAGTAACCTAACCAACTATAACTATCACTTTTACCTGTTACATAATTATTCTTTTCAGATAACTCACCAGCCTGCGTACACATCGTAATCGTCGTGTCGGGATTTGTTGAGTAATAGTAAATGGCTAATTCTAATAGACTATTAATTACCACTGTATCATTGCTGCCTTGTTCTACAATAACCGCCTTTAGACTATCTATTTTTGCTTGGTCATTTGGTGAGAAATTCTGTGAAAAACATGTCCAATTACAAAGAACGGCTATCAATATGTTTAGGCAGATTTTCACCGTTTGAAGTTAGGTGGAAAAGTTGGGATTTCAAAGGCATTTACATTGCTTAAGGTTGCTAACAGTTGATTCTTGAGACCTATCTTAATAATATTAGGAATAATCTAATTTACTTTTTCCGGATAAGACCAAATATCAACTCAAACTTACCGCGTATCCGTAAATTCCTACCGAATAAAAAATGACCTATTTTATACACAGTTACTGATGTATACTTGTCCTAAACGAAATGGAATGACCAACTCATTAATAATCCCGGAAGAAACAATCGCCAGTAAAATTTATCTTATTAGAAATCAAAAAGTTATGTTGGATAGTAATTTGGCCGAGCTATACCAAGTGGAAACAAAGCGCTTAAATGAGCAAGTAAAAAGGAATATTAATCGTTTCCCAAAAGATTTCATGTTTCAATTAACAATAGATGAATTGAACATCTTGAAGTCGCAAAATGCGACATCAAGTTGGGGAGGCAGAAGAAAACCACCGTTTGCTTTTACGGAACATGGCGTTCTAATGCTATCCAGTGTCTTAAATAGCGATCAAGCAATTGGCGTGAACATTCGTATAATGAGAGTTTATACTAAGCTTAAACAAATGATATTAACTAATAAGGATTTGTTATTAAAAATGGAAGAGATAGAAAAACGAGTAACAGGTCAAGATGAAAAAATTAAAACTATTTTTCTTTACTTAAAACGGTTTATAAACGAACAATCGAATCCGCGCAATAAAATTGGTTTTATACAATGACATGGTCAGTCAGACTAGTACCCTTTAAGGCACATAAATTGAAATGCGCATTTATTTGGATTAATTGCACGTCACGCTTTAGGATATATTTCGGGAGATAGAATCCCCATTCAGATGTTGCAAAAGCTTTATCGACATTCGGATATCAATACGACTCTTAACTATCAGAGTAGTTTTATTAACCAGGACACAGATGATGCGTTGGATATGGTTATTGGGGGTGATTTTTCAGTATGATGATCATTTAGCTGTAAAACCTGCACTACTCTTTTCGAAGTTGAGTTTTAACATGTTTTTTGTCCAGTTATTTATGAAATAAACTGGACATTTTACTATATTTGTGTTTAGATTTTAATTGTGAAAACAACTAAATACATAGCAAATACAATTGACCGGCTAGCTAAAGGGTATGTTTTCACCTACGGTGACTTTGTCACTGATGTGAATAAGAAAGAAGCCGTTATTAAAGCACTTAACCGAATGGCAACGTCAGGTAAAATAAGTAAACTGGCTAAAGGGAAATTCTACAAAGCAGAAACTACTGTTTTTGGAACACTTCAACCTAGTCGATACCAAATTGTAAAAGATCTATTGGAGGTGGATGGGAAGACCGTTGGTTATCTAACAGGCTATGGTATTTATAATCAGCTAAGCTTAACAACGCAAGTAAGTAACACCATACAGATTGGCAAAAACGAAGTGCGCCCTAGATTTAAACGAGAACGGTACGCCATTGCTTTAGTAAAACAAAAGAATACCATTACAAAAGAAAATATTCCTCTACTACAAATTTTAGATGCTATTCGCTATATAAAAAAGATACCCGATACATCAACAGCTTCCGCATGTACTCGTTTTTTAGCAATTTTAAATGAGCAGAGTGAAACGGGTAAAGCCATACTGGTCAGGTTGGCTCAAAAATACCCGCCTGCGACAAGAGCATTGTTGGGAGCTTTATTAGAAGAAATTGGCAAAAAACTTATCACTGAATCGCTATACACATCATTGAACCCCATTACGAAGTATGAATTACGGGGAGCGGCAAAAGTATTGTCTGCAACAGAAAAATGGAACATTAAATGAGGTTACACGAAAATATCAAGTTATTTGAACAGTCGGTTCGATTTACTGCTCAAGTATTCACTGGAATATAGAGCTTGGAAAAGAGTGAAACAGGACGAATGAAGGGCAAGTTGTTAATGAAATCTGAATCTGATATATCGAAAATCAATCTCTTTAAATCAATATTTAAAGGAAGAGAAGATGTTTTTGCGGTAAGGTGGGAAAAAGGAAAGAAAAGTGGATACATGCCAGCATATCATTACGACCCATATCGCTATAAAACACATAAGATAAATGGCGGTACTTTTCAGGATTTTACAGAAAAGACCTATTTGCAATTAAGTGATGAACAGATTCTAAAACATCTAGAAGGGAATCAGTTAATCGGAATATATCCACTTTTACAGGATAATACTTCATCGTTTATAGTAGCTGATTTTGACAAGAATAAATGGGAGCAGGAATGCAGAGACTTTATTTCTGTTTGCAGTAAAAACAAGATTTCGGCATATTTGGAACGACAAGAATCATTACCAGAGTCATCAGAACCATCACAAAAACCTCCAGAAAATCCTCGAGATTTATTGGTAGCAAAATTAGGATATAGAGGATTAGAAGTTTTAGAAAATGCAGAATATCAATTTCCAAATGAAACTAAAATGATAATTCAAAAATTATTTGAAT
>JAESTI010000386.1 GCA_016763665.1 Bacteroidia bacterium
GCTGTCTTTTTGTGCCTTTTTGCTCTGGCCGAACGCTGGAACCGATTAAAGAACGCACCTGGCCCCGTCGCAGCCGCCGGGCGACCAACATGGGCATGACAGCTCTGAATATTTTAGTTAATGTTTCCTTTTTGATCTTCTCATAAATATTCTGAGGTAAAGCTTTATCTCCAGTTAACCCCAATAACATCAATCCTAAACCATCATTCCCTTTTGGAAGTTTACCTTGATAAACCGGTTGCTTTGCTCCTTTATCTTTAAAATATTTGGTAATTTTATTTTTAACCGTGTTTAACAATCCATTCTGCTGAATATAAAGCTCACATTGCTGATCGATAGCTGTATTCATGAAAAATCCTGTAAGAATTGATGCCGGTCCATTAATAGTCATTGAAACCGAAGTTTTTGGATCAGAAAGGTCAAAACCTGAATACAACTTCTTTGCATCATCCAAGCAACAAATTGATACCCCTGCGTTTCCAATTTTGCCATAAATATCAGGACGATGATCAGGATCTTCACCATAAAGCGTTACTGAATCAAAGGCAGTTGAAAGTCTCTTTACAGGCATATCCAAACTTACATAATGAAAGCGTCTGTTTGTTCTTTCCGGCCCTCCCTCACCAGCAAACATTCTGGTTGGATCTTCACCTTCCCGCTTAAACGGAAAAACTCCTGCAGTATATGGAAACACACCAGGAACATTCTCCAATAAATTCCATTTTAATATATCGCCCCAAGCCTTATATTTTGGAAGTGATACTTTCGGAATGTGCGTATGAGATAAAGACTCTGAATAAGTTTCAATGCTTATCTCTTTATCACGAACTTTAAATTTAAAAACCTTCTCTTTGTATTTATGGATTACGTTCTGCCAATCCTTTAATGTTTTCTTATTCTCAGCATCTAATTTCGATTCAAGTTCCTTATAACTTTTCTCTAATTCCTTAATAAGGCTTTTGTTTTTCTTACTATCTGATTCAGATAAAGTTTGAATGGTATTTCTTATGCTGTATAGTTTTTGAGCAATTTCAGATTGATCTTCAACCCATTTGTCATAGTCCCTGTTGTTTTCTGATATTTCTGATAAATATCTTACTCTTTTGGGAGGAATGATGTATACTTTTTCAGATGATTTGCCGTCTAACTTCAAACCAGATTTAAAGGCTGTTCCCTTTTTCTCCTTGATCTTTTCAATTACACATTTGTATAGCAAATTTATTCCCGGATCATTGAATTGCGAAGCAACAGTTCCGAAGATCGGCAATTCATCATCTTTCACCTCAAAAAGCATGTGATTTCGCTTGTATTGCTTTTTAACATCTCGGAGGGCATCCAACGCTCCAAGTTTGTCGAATTTATTGATGGCGACAACATCAGCAAAATCCAGCATATCAATTTTTTCCAACTGGCTAGCAGCTCCAAATTCAGGAGTCATTACATACATTGAAATATCAGAATGATCTATAATTTCTGTATCAGATTGACCTATTCCTGAAGTCTCTATTATAATAAGGTCATATCCTGCGGCTTTAACAATATCCAGTGCTTGTTGAACATGTTTGGACAAAGCTAAATTAGATTGTCTTGTTGCAAGGGATCTCATGTAAACGCGATCATTAGAAATAGAATTCATTCTTATTCTATCACCAAGTAAAGCACCACCTGTTTTTCGTTTGGATGGATCAACTGAAATTATCGCTACAGTTTTTTTACTGAAATCCATTAGAAATCTTCTCACAAGCTCATCAACCAATGAAGACTTTCCCGAGCCTCCAGTACCTGTAATCCCTAAAACCGGAATATCAATTTTGGCAACATGTTTTTTTATTTTGGTTAACAATACAGCAGACTTCTTCGGATAATTTTCTACTGATGATATTACTTTCGCAATGGCAGTAGCATTTTGCTTAGATAATAGTTTAAACTCTCCGTTAAATTTATTTCCGGTAGGAAAATCACATGTCTTCAACATATCATCGATCATACCCTGCAACCCCATTTCTCTTCCATCATCTGGAGAGTATATTCGTGTAATCCCGTATTTATGTAATTCCTTTATTTCGTAAGGAAGTATAACACCTCCTCCTCCACCAAAGATTTTGATATGCCCGGCTCCTTTTTCTTTAAGAAGATCAAACATATATTTGAAATACTCTATATGCCCACCTTGATAGGAGGTCATGGCAATTGCCTGAACATCTTCCTGAATTGCGCAATCAACAACTTCCTGAACTGATCTATTATGACCTAAATGAATTACTTCAGCACCTGAGGATTGTAATATCCTCCTCATAATATTTATAGCAGCATCGTGACCATCGAATAATGCAGCAGCTGTAACTATCCTTATTTTATTCTTCAATTTATATTTATCAGGAGGTTTCATACTTTATCATGAATCTATTTCAAGTGGAGTATATACGAACCTGAATCATTGCTATTATTCGTATATTGTTCACTAGATTTTTATTATTAGCGATGTTCACGAATTCGGTTATCCTCATTTGGTAATTGATGTACAAATTTAGTGAAAATTAAGGTCTTTTTGAAGTAGAATATTGGCAATCACATAATGGACAAAGGAAAGAAAAAGAAGTTTCTAAAAAAGCAATATTATCCCGGTGGACAAAAAGCACTGGATAAATTCATAAAGGGCCATCTAAAATATCCAGAAGAAGCTTTAGAAAACAAAATTGAAGGGTCTGTACAAGTTGCTTATGATGTAAATCCTAAAGGAAAGGTATTCAATGCTAAAGTAATTAGAAGTTTAGGGTACGGGTGCGATGAAGAAGCAATAAGAGTTGTGAACCTGCTAAAATATTCTGAAGCCCGTCAAAGAGGAGTGAATGTAAAACTATCTACTAAGATCATTATTCACTTTAAATTACCTGCAAAACCAATAATGCAATTTAAGTACAACTACCAACCATCAAAGAAGGAAGGCAATACTTACGAAATAAATATCGATTTGAATGATCCTAAGTACTGATTTAGTAATTGATCAGTCGGGAGTCCGAAGACTGAAGCCAGAAGTTTTCTTTGGTTTCTGGTTCCTATCTGCCCAAATTGAATAACAAACCAAGAAGTCAACTTCGGGCTTCTGTCTTGACAATTATGCAATCCAATACCTCTTCTATATAGCAAAATGGTATATTGTACATCTCCAGCATGTTACGAGAGGAGATCATTGTTACTTTCATTAAATATCCAATATCGAACATCGAATGTTGAATTTCGAAGTTGTGACCCTCCAAGCCAAATTTCTTTTCCTTCATTATTCAATATTGGGTGTTCAGTGTTCGATATTCCGGACAGAGCGAAACATTTCAGAATTTAGATATTGCTCAAAAAACCTTGTACTTCCCTCCTTTTTTATAGTAATATTTCCCTCTTCGCACCTATTAATTTCTTACCTTTGCATTTTTATTTAAAGTCACATGAATAATGGATACTGTTGAAATAGAAATTCCTACAAGGAAGGAAAGAAAATTTATACCAGAGCATTTTAAGATAACCACTTGGGATACACTTAAAACCTACTTCGATCAATTAAGAGATCGTGAAATAAACTCAGCCAGCGAGCTTGAAGAATGGCTGCAGGATAGAAGTGAACTGGAAGCTGTTTTAGAAGAAGATCTTGCTTGGCGATATATTCGTTCAACTTGTGATACGGCCAGTAAAGAATTAGAAGATGCTTACATCTTTTTCATCAAAAATATAGAACCAAATGTTGCTCCCTATGCGAATGGATTTAATGAAAAATTACTCAACTCTCCGTATAAAGATGAGCTGGATCAGGAAAAGTACTTCATTTATTTAAGAGCGGTCAAGAAACAAAAAGAGCTGTATAGGGATGAAAACATTCCCCTTCTCACAGAAGCCCAAACACTAAGTCAAAAATACAATTCCATTACCGGTGATATGACTGTTAATATAGATGGAAAGGAATTGACCATGCAACAAGCTTCAAAACTATTGGAGGAGCAAGATAGAAACGTAAGAGAAAATACTTTTAGAAAAACAACTGAAAGAAGACTGCAGGATGCAGAAAAGTTGGATGAACTATTTACCCAGTTAATAGCTATCAGACATAAGATCGGTACAAACGCGGGTTATGATAATTATCGAGATTATAAACATGAAGCTTTAGGTAGATTTGATTATTCTGTTGATGACTGTATGACCTTTCAGGAAGCAATTAAGGCAGAAATTATTCCTATTGCAAAAGCAATGAATGAGCATCGTAAGGACGCTTTGGGTTTAGATTCATTACGTCCTTGGGATACAGAGGTGGACCTAACAGGAAGGCCTCCGTTAAAACCATTTAATGGAGCAGTTGATCTTATTAACAGGTCTATCGATTGTTTTGATAAGGTAGACCCCTACTTTTCCGAATGTCTTGCTATCATGAAAGAAATGAAGCACATTGACCTTGAATCAAGAAAGGGAAAAGCTCCGGGAGGATACAACTACCCGCTTGCTGAGATAGGTGTTCCATTTATATTTATGAATGCTGCCAATGCTCATCGAGATGTAGTAACAATGGTTCATGAGGGTGGTCATGCTGTTCATTCATTTTTATCAAAAGATTTAGAAATAACCGAGTTTCAGAATGTTCCTTCCGAAGTAGCAGAGCTTGCCTCCATGAGTATGGAATTGATATCAATTGAATATTGGGATGTTTTCTATAATGATGAGGAAGAGTTGAAGCGAGCAAAAAGAGATCAATTGGAAAAAGTATTTAAAATGCTTCCATGGATTGCGGTAGTAGATCGTTTCCAGCATTGGATTTATACTAATAATGACCATTCTGTAAAAGAAAGACACGAAGCATGGTTAGAAATATTCACTGACTATTTTGGAAATGATATTGATTGGACCGGATTTGAAGACGCGCATAGAACAAGATGGCATGCCCAAATGCATATTTTTGAGATACCATTTTATTACATTGAATATGCGATGGCACAACTTGGAGCAATTGCTATTTGGAAAAACTATAAGGAAGATCCACAACAAGCACTACATAACTACAAAGAGGGATTAAAGCTTGGCTACACAAAAACCATTGGTGAAATTTACAAAACTGCAGGAATTAAATTTGATTTCTCTGGCGAATACGTTCGGGAACTAGCGCAATTTGTTAAAGCTGAATTGGATAATGTGTAAGATCTAATTAGCCAATAGCTATTAGCTATAAATTATTTACTAAATGCAACTTTTATTCCCGACTAGCTGTCTTTTAAATAAAAATAAAGGCACAATAAAGCTTACAAATATTACGTCATATTAAGCGGAGTCGAAATATGATTGTACTAGACTTCGACTCCGCTCAGTCTGACAAGAGATTTTCATAAACAATTGCGAACTGAAAATTGCAAGTTCTTAAAATTAATCATCAAACAGTTAATAGTTCTTTTTGTTCTTATCTCCTCTCTCCATGCGTATGCACAGTATGAGGATCAGCTGATACAATTTTCAGGAATGGTTATTTCTGAAGATAGTTTAAAGTCTCTCCCCTATACCCATGTGATCAACAAAACTCAAAACCAGAGTGCCATGACCAATCCGACAGGTTTCTTTTCCTGTGTCGTGGAAAAGGGTGACTCCATCATTTTTTCAAGAATTGGATACCGTAGTGCACTTTTTATTATTCCGCTGGATAATGATTCTCTAAATATTTATAACAACAAAAGTGAACTCTCCATAGTTCAAACTTTAAAATCAGACACCATTTTACTACCTGTTGCTGTTATCTATCCCTGGTTGAACAAAATGTTCTTTAAAGAGGCATTTATCAAAACAATAATACCAATGGATGATTATGAACGAGCTAAACACAACCTTGCTCTAATACTTTCAGATGTAGGATATGATGTATTACCCATGGATGGAATGGAAAATCAAAAATACTATCTACAAAGTGAGGCAGGAAAATGGTACACTGCCGGCCAATATCCTACAATTAATTTATTAAACCCTATGGCGTGGGCTAAGTTTATCCAGGCTTTTCGAAATGGGGATTTTAAGAGGAAGTAGAATGGTTTATATGTTGATAGGTTTATAAGTTTTAACTATCAACCTATCCACTCATAAACTCATCAACCAACTAAGAATTCCTAAAAAGATCATTCCTCACTAAGAAGCCTTCCGTTACATTTGTCCAACCTAACCACCGTTTCCGATCCATCTTGCCAAATCTAAAAGGAAATGCTTTGGCATTTTTATTGTCAATAATTGGTTTGTCTTGAATGTGCATATGTAAATGAGGCCATGATGTGTTACCAGAATTACCAGCTTGCGCAATCAGATCCCCTGCTTTGACAATATCTCCTTTTTGAATTTTTATAGTTCCAATATTCAAATGTGCTAAAAACAAGTATCGTTCATTCTCAATTTCAATAACTATATGATTTCCTGCAGGATTTTTTTGATCGCTTCCATTAAGTACTTGTTGATTTTTAAAAGTATCTACCACATTTACAATTATACCATCAACAGGAGAATATATATTTTCGTTTAAGGTATAGAAGTCTTCGATCTTTACACCTTCATTCTTATAGAACTTGCCTGATTCATTGACTTTCACAATGTCAATTGCAAATTTTTGTGCTTCGTATGCGCAATGATAATTAACCCGTTCACTCCCACCGGCATGTCCAGCTACCCAGTCCCCTTTTACTGGCAACTCTAATAGATAACATTGATCCATTTCAGGATAATCGAACATGTCAGGAATATAGTAGGTCAAATAACCCGAAAGCGGTAACATAATTAACACAATAATTGTTAGTTCAACTTTCTTAAAGGTCTTTTCAAGAAGTTCTCTGGAAATAGATAACGTAAGATAGCATTCAATTCCAGCCAATAAGATAACGCCTGAAATCATTAAAATATTAAGATAACTTGGAACAACACTACGAAAAGAAGAGCCTATTAATCCATAAAATGGAATGCTTATCATCATCATCAACATGGATAACCCGAATAAGATCTTTAGAGTTTTAAGAAACCAGTTCCCAGATATCTTTTTAATTGGTTTTCGGTTAGATGCTTTAATTAAACCTTGATATAATCGATAAACGATGATAATTAGGAGTGCTATAACTACTATTCCAAAAAGTATAGTATAAATTAAGCTTACAGATTTTAATGATACCATGATTGTAATATTTATGAGTTAATTAAATTTTATTTTTTATTCTTCTATTTCTGAAATAGCCAAATTGGTCTTTTCCAAAAGAGGGATAAGGTCTTTTTTTACAGCATGTTTATTAAGGAAATATACTGCGACATACATGACAAGCAACACAGAAAGCCTTGTAACAAGAGCTGACAAAGAGCTATTTAGGCCAATAACATACATTGTTATACCAATAGCGGGTGGCAGAATATACCAGTACAATACCGTGTCGAGTAATGCTTTTTGTTTTTCCAGGAAGTCTCTTTGGTGAATTAAGTTCTCTTTTAATGATCTTGCCAACCCTTTTGGTTTCTGGTATTTTTTCACCTGTAACAACTTAAATATCACAAACAAAGAGCTCGGTATTACCAGGCCTGCACCGATCTTTGAAATTAGACCTGGAGCCGTAATTGCTATCGGAATAAACGCAACAGCAACGAATATCGCTGCGGATATCTCTAACAGATCCCTTCTCTTAACTGCTTTTTCTATAGTGTTAAGTTCTTTGCTGACATCTCTTAATAGAGTTGATCGCTCCAACTGGATGCGATCAGCAGTTACTGATCTTTGCCAAAGTTCTTTTATTTCTTTTTCTTCCATAACTTATTGTTTTAAACAGTTAAAGAGTTTTTCCTTGATTCGTTTAAGCTTAACAGCTATATGGTTTTCAGTTAGCCCTATTACTGAAGAAATTTCCTTGTAAGGAAGATCTTCAAGGAACAACAGGATTATCGATCTGTCTGTTTCACCTAATGTAGAGATGCAACGGTATAAGGGCTTGAACTTTTCACTTTCTTCAAAATTATCATCAGACCCAGTTCCTAAATTTTCGAAATGTATGCTATCAAGTCGCACCATTTTATCTTCCCTTTTTTTCACTTGCAGATTTGACCTTATGCAAACATTTAAGGTTATTCTATATATCCACGTGTCAATTGTGGATAGTTCACTAAAAGAAGGCAGAGACTTCCATATTTGTAATACAACATCTTGAAATAGGTCTTTGGCATTCTCATTATCTGTAGAATAGGCTCTGCACATTCTAAAAATCCTACCCTTGTCCTGTTCAAGTGCATCAATAAAAGTAGATTCGAGGTTATTGTCCATAAAATGAAATTAACAATGTCTTTTTCTTTATTAGTATTAGTTACAACAGATCATTAAATATGACAAAAAATGAAAAATATTTTATTTTTTTCATTTGCAGCTAAGGAAATAGTTGATGCTGAAGGGTTTAAGGTACCTCAAATTGAATTTTTGTTGTCAAATAATTAGCAAATTAATAGATATAGTACTACCTTCGCGGTAATTATTATTAATTAATTATTTAACAATGAGTAAAGGAACAGTAAAATTCTTCAATGACGCCAAAGGATTTGGATTCATTAGCGAAGAAGATTCAAACAAAGAACACTTTGTACACGTATCTGGTTTAATTGACGAAATTCGTGAAGGTGATGTAGTAGAGTTTGAATTACAAGAAGGAAAAAAAGGATTGAATGCAGTAAATGTCAAAATAGTTTAAGATATACGCTTTAATTTTTAAGTACTTGAGAAGCCTGTCAAATTTGATAGGCTTTTTTTTATTGCCAAATCATGAATTATACTGTAAATTTGCATCTTATTTACAGGCCCAATGATAGAACAACATTTAAAGGACATAATAAGAGATGTTCCTGATTTCCCTAAAGAGGGCATTATTTTTAAAGATATAACTCCGTTACTTGCTTCAGTGAACATTTCTGAAAAAGTACTTCAAGAATTATATGAAAAGTATAAGAATGCTGGTATCGAAGCAATCGCTGGAATAGAGAGCAGAGGGTTTTTATTTGGAATGCCATTAGCAATAAAATTGGGAGTGCCTTTTATTCCTATTAGGAAGGAAGGAAAATTACCACACACAACAATCGGGTGTTCATATGATCTTGAATATGGTCAAGCTACAATAGAAATGCATGTAGATGCAGTGAATGGTGGAATGAAA
>JAESTI010000387.1 GCA_016763665.1 Bacteroidia bacterium
AAATAACCATCACCGGCATCTAAAATGACAAGTGCACCATTACAAACCGTGGTATCATTACCTAAATCAATTGAAGGGGGTGAAGGGTTTTTGGCAAAAATTGTAAGCGAATCCCGAGTTACACAGCCAACACTATCTGTTACTTGCAGCCAGTAAATCCCAGCTGTTTTGGCAGTATCTCTCTTGCTATCCGATGAATCTTGCCACAAGTAACTTATAAAAGTAGAATCAGGAGTTAAGTACAGAACGGAATCACCACAAATACTCGTATCATTTCCTAGGTCAAGAGTTCTAGGACCAGAAATAGTTACTTCAAGTGTATCAAATTTGATTGCACAGGTTGATGTTAATCTAACTACAATAGATGCTGTTCCGGCAGAATCAAAATCCAATACAATTGAATCTTGCGTTTGTGATATGACTGTTGCATCACCATAAACATTCCACTCAACCTCTTCTTTTGCACATTGATTTAAGTTAACTGTATAAGCAACATCTAAAGATTTAACACATAAATTGTCAGGCCCCTTAATTATGGGGTTGGGGTCATAAAAAATATCCTGTGCGAAATTTGGTAGCCCGGCCCAACTTTCAGTATTTGCTCCCAAATCAATCTGGTTCGGCACAAAATCACAAGCTGCTCCTTTCTCATTTGGCCTACTAATTACATGGAGATACTGCTTATCATAAGTGACTAAATAAATTTTGTGATCGGGTCCAATGGCCATAGCAAAATAATAAACAGTAGAAGATACCGTAATCGTAGCCCTGGATGAAGCTATTGCTGAGGAATCACCCACTAACATGTCATATTGAAATAAAAAAAATAAAGCCCCTAATAGTGACTGATTAACATATAACTTAGAACCGTCAGGAGAAAATGTAATGCCATATAAGAGAGGTGATGAAGTTGTAAACAATTGTAAAGCAAAATCATATTCTATACTACCAGTATTATTATCAAAATTAAATAGTTGAACAGTATTATATACATCAGATGCTACGGCTATTTTTGATCCATTCGGAGATGCTTTCATATATCCAAAAGAACTATAAGCATCTAAACCAACATCAAAGATTAGTGGTTGAGCAATGCCAGTATCGCTTACCAGGTAAATAAAAAATCTTGGATTCAACGCATATTCATGGGTAATTACCCAATAATCCCTACCATTACAATGTCTTACTCCAATTAAATGTTCTGAGGTGGGTGTAAAAAGAGTCGTGTTTCTTGTGGAGGGTATTACATCTCCTAAACCACCATTCAGGGTCATATCCACTATTGAATAGGCACATACTGAATCATTTGGAAAATTATTGGAAGATGCATCAACAGTAAAAACATAGTATTTATCTCCATTACCCGGCATCGGAATAATCAGTGCAGACTGTGTTGAAGATAAATTTCCTAGTAACTTGATTCCATTAGGCATTGCTTGATGGTTGGCATTAAAAATTGTGTCCCCATCTGTATAAAAAAGCAAATCGCCAGTATTTCTATCACTCATCGTTGCAGTGCCCTCCCAGGTAAACATGGTACTTTGATTTTGAGGAATTACTGTATCATTCTCAAATTTGATTCCTGCCTTATCCCCAAAATACCAGTAGGTTGCTTCCTTGGAATTACAATTTCCTACCTGAATATATGAGATATCAGAAGTATCGTAACAGACACCATTATAGGAAACCAGATAAACCCTATTCATGCCTGATTGATTAAATTGATAGGTTAGATCAGGATTTGTACCCACTGAACTATCATTTACAAACCACTCAAACCCTATTATTGCACCACTGCTGGTATTAATGAAAGTCTGGATATCACCTGGCACCAGGGTAAATGAGGTAGTTACAAACGCTGTATTAACCGGACAATAAACATTAATTATTGCGGTATCCGATGTATCATAACAGGCACCAGTAAATGCCACCAGGTAAACGTCATAGTTACCTAAATTTTCAAATGTATAAGTCAGATGTGTGGATGTATCTACTAAGCTATCTCGTATAAACCATTGATAGCTTACGGTAGTTGTGCTTGTATTTGTAAAACTTACAGAATCATTGATCGGTATCTGATTCTTGTTCTCTGTAAAGGATGAAACAGAAGGACAAAATACTTCGACAATAATAGAATCTTCCATGCCACACTCAATTGGGTAACCATCCATGTACGTATAAAGTTTAATGAGATAGGTTCCAAGCGTATTGAAATAATACGAAGTATCTCTGACCGATGAAAATGTTTGGCCATTGATGGTCCATTGATACGTATCTGATCCGCTGGATAAATTGGTAAAAGAAATTAGAGTATTTATAGCTACAACACTGTCTGGAGCTGAAAACGAAGTTACAATTGGTGTTACAGGACAGAGGTCAATACAAACGTCAGTATCTAGCAAACTATTTCTGGGACCAGTTAAAGCCAGACGCATTCTATCTTTTTGCCCCTGAGAAAATGCTTTTTTGCATTGGTAATTGTAATCCATGTAATTTATTGTCATATCATCTTGATCCCCTAAACCTCCCAATGCCACCGGCCGAAAAGGATTATTTGTAGAGATATCATCTTCATCAGTAGTACAGGTATTGATGGAAGCGTTACATGAAACCGGTGCCGTTGATTTATCTGGAGGTGTGTCACATATCCCGTCTCCATAAGTTAGACAATTATCATTTTTGCATCCACCACTAAAGGTGTGAGACAAGGCTAAATAATGCCCAACTTCATGTGCATTTACAGCTGATAGAATCGGAATCCAGCCAAAAAAGCTTTTAACAATGACAACACCGTCACGGGAGTTTCCGTGCCCTCCCGGTCCATTAGCATATCCTGCTACTCCTTGCGGAAAGGAAGCTGAAGCAATGCTTCTCACCACCCAAATGTTCATGTATTTTGTAGGGTCCCATATAACCAATGCTTTTAAATCGGCATCCTGAGTATCTCTGTTGACATCGGTTAGTGTTGATTCCGTGCGTGTTATTCCAGTAGTATAACCACCATTTGTATCACGTTTGGCCAGGCAAAATTCTATTTCTACATCAACTCCTACAGTCGAATCGTAAACCGCTGTGTTTCTAAAAGCATCATTTAAGTGTTGAATTCCTGTTAGTACCTGACTATCGCTAATATTTTCATCACCATTGTTATGTATTATGTGGACTACTACTGGAATGGTAAGTATATCATTTTGCTTTGGACTTATTTTATTAAAAACATAAGGTGAATTTGAAAGAATGTTATATACTTTCTTTTCGAATTCATCTGTCTTCTTTTTATAATCCAAATCCTCATTCAATCTTTTTTTATGATATTCATCTGCCCCACACACCGATTTATTATAAAAGATATATGCATCATTCTGATTAAGTTGCGGATAAACATTAATAGATCCTAGTAGAAAAATTATTAGAATATATAAATTGTTCTTAGAAAACATTTTTAAAAATAAGTACAAATTTGCTTAACAAATAATTAATATTTGATCCTTAAGGCGTTTTTGAAAATCTTAGGAAACTGAACAGGTAATTTCATCGGTCTGTTTAAACCAATTGGCTAAACTTTATTAATTGATCTCAATCAGGGATAATATAGTTTTTTCATCACTTACTAAACAGTTCTAAAATTCAAAACGTGTCTCACGTTTCTGGATGGTGTGTCCTTATCTTTTATAAGCGATACTAAGGATGTCTGCTTTCACTACTAATAATTTTAACAAAAGCAACTTAGAACCAGAGGCAGAATTGATAGACGGGTTGCAATAAATATTTGGGTTATCAAATTCATAGATCAAAGCATGTAATCCTTTCTGAATTTTTACCAGAGCTTCTTGATTTTTATTTTGTTGGGTTCTCAATGTAGCAATGTTGGAATATGCAATGGCAATCTCGGAATGGTACTTGCCATAATATGCAAGATCAATCTCTAATCCTTTTAATAAGGAAGCTTCTGCTTTTTCCAGTTTATTGCCTTCCAAATAGGCAGCTCCAAGATTAATATACCCTTGTGCAACTTTGGGATGATCTTTACCAAAAGTTAAACTACTAATACGAATAGATTCATGAAAACTCTCAAATGATAGAGCATATTTTTCTGTCTTTTTGTACAGGTTTCCGAGATTGTTATAAAGTGCATAGAGTACATAGTTATCTTCTCCATAAACTTTGATCACATTATCTATTGCTTGTGTATAGTAAGTAGTCGCTTGTTGAAATTCTTTTAAGTCACCATATACAAGCCCAATGTTATTATAGGAAATCGCGAGGCTAAAATAATCGTTGGGTGACTCCCTTAGTATAATATTTAAATCTTGAGTGAAATAATCCAATGCTGTTGCAAAGTCGCCTGTTTTTCTGGAAGCCAAACCTAAATTTGTGTACACACCTCCAAGACGGGTATCATCAGAGCCATACATCGTTGTGAAAATGCTAAGTGCTTTCTTGTAATATTTTATCGCAACATCAGGGTACCCATTATCTTCATGAGCTTCTCCCATCCCATTGTAGATTCTTGCAACCACTATATTATCT
>JAESTI010000428.1 GCA_016763665.1 Bacteroidia bacterium
AAATAAGTGAAGCCCCGCCAAATATTATAGTAAATATTGTATGTCCTGCATGTATTAAAGTCGCAAAAACAAGCCCATCACTTTCCGCAATTCCATATAAAACCATTGATTGAGCAACAGCCCAATGAAAAGTTCCAATACCTCCTTGAACCGGCGCTGCCATGCCAACTCCACCCATTGCGAAAATGAACATTGCTGCAGGTATGCCAAGATTTCCAGTTGCATCAAGCGCATTGAAACAAACCCAGGTCATTAGGAAATAACTTCCCCAAATAAAGAAAGTGTGGAACACAAATAGAGGTTTGTTCTCCATATGTTTGATTGTTTTTAAGCCTTGAACAAAACCGGCAATAATGGTTGTTAATTTTTTATATGCTTCTAAGTCTTTGATCTTATTTCTGAGATAGAACAATGTAACAACTAGAAGCACAAAAATAATTCCACCAATAATCATTATCTGTTTCAAATTGGAGGATGTATCTACAAGTTTACTAGTAAATGGATTTATAACCGTTTCCATAAAAAAAGCGCTTACTAAATCAACCTGAAGTAATACGGATAGAAAAAGGATGCCCATTAAAGCAATGAAATCGATCCCCCTTTCAACAACAACTGTTCCAATTAACTTGTCCATTGGTATTTTATCTGTTTTTTTTAGGGCACCACATCTTGCAACTTCTCCCAACCTTGGGAATACCAAGTTTGTTATGTAAGCAACCAAAACAGCAGCAGTAGTGTTTAATAACTTTGGAGTATATCCTAAGGGTTTAATTAATATGTTCCATCTAGCAGCCCGGCTTATATGAGCGATAAAGACGATTATGACTGATAATAACACCCATTCATATTTAGCATTTTTCAGTTCGTGTATCATTTCTTCAAGATTCTGACCCTTGAATGCTAAATACAACAAACCAACCCCAATACTTAATATCAATAAGTATTTTATTATGCCAATTAATTTTTTCATTGAATAAAAGGAAGTTTAATTATTCCTTTAGTGGTCCATTGGTACAGTAATCACCAATGCTAAGTTCCTTAGTTTCCCCGGAATATTCAGCATAATTACCTACCATGGAATTACTGAAGTTACCATTGTAAATAGTACTATTTGCCTGAATAATGGAATTCTTGATGACTGAGTTATTTACTTTACTGTTTGCCTCAATAGAAACATGAGGGCCGATAACTGAATTTTCAATTACTGTATTATCACCAATAAAACATGGTGGAATTATTACTGAATTTTTCATTTCTGACGAAGAAGAAACTAACTCTTCATCTTGCTTTAGTTCTAAAATTCTCTGGTGAGTATAAATGGTATTAGCCTTATTTCCACAATCCAGCCATTCATTTATCTGTACTGGTGTGAACTTAATGCCATTATTTTTCATATTTTCTAAAGCGTTGGTTAATTGATATTCCCCTTTGTCCTTAATATCATTATCTAACAAATATTGAAGCTCGGATTTGAGGTTTTCACCATCCCTGGTATAGTAGATTCCGATTATGGCAAGGTCCGAAACAAACTCTTCTGGTTTTTCTACAAAGTCAGTTATATAGCCATCTTCACCAATTTTTACAACTCCAAAAGCCTTTGGATCTTCAACTTGCTTTACCCAAATGATACCATCCTGATCTAGATCCATGGAAAAATCGGCTTTAAAAAGTGTATCTGCAAAAGCCACGACTATTGGCCCGGTTAAGGTTTCTTCGGCACAGAGAATAGCGTGCGCAGTACCTAACGGTTCATTTTGGTAATATATTTTCCCTTTTGCACCTAATGTTTCAGCTATAGAGACTAACTTATCTTCAGTTTCTTTTCCAAAATCACCAATTACAAATGCTATTTCCTCTATGCTGGTATTGCAAACTTTTACAATATCTTCAACCAGCCTTTGAATCATAGTTTTACCTGCAATCGGGATTAGTGGTTTAGGAATAGTAAGTGTGTGTGGCCTTAATCGTTTTCCCATTCCGGCCATTGGAATTACAATTCTCATATTCGTTTAATTTCTCTTTTAATAATTTATTTTACCCCGGTACTTCCATAGCCTCCGGATCCTCTTGAAGTGTCAGACAATATTTCAGAATCAACCCAAGTAATGGTTTCATGCTTGGCAATTATCATTTGGGCAATTCTTTCTCCATTTTCAATAATTACTTCCCCATTAGATAAATTTACCACTAGTACTTTAACTTCTCCTCGATAATCAGCATCAATGGTTCCAGGTGAATTTAGAACAGTAATACCCTTTTTAAATGCTATCCCACTTCTTGGTCTAATTTGGGCCTCATATCCAATAGGAAGTTCTATAAACAGTCCTGTTGTAATTAATGCCCTTTCTAATGGTTTTAGGTTAATAGCGCTTTCAATATTCGCATTTAAGTCCATTCCAGCCGAAAACTCGGTTTTATACTCTGGTAAAGGATGGTTTGACTTATTAATTACCTTGATCTCCATTATCAGGCGAAATTACGACTTTTTTAAGTTTTTCTATATAAAGTACCACTCCAATGTAAATAGCTACAAATAAGCTGTTAAAAAGCAGCTTTAGTGCTATATTTTCAATCTGTAAATGTATATTAATATGTTTACTGATCATAAATAGAATTATAGCTAGAAAGAAGTATCCTAGTATCCTTTTTACATTGTAATTGATAGCGTAATGCGCCTGACCCAAATAGTAACACACTACCATCATAAATGCAAAACATATTAATGTTGCCCATGTAGAACCCCAGTATCCGATAATAGGAATTAAAATCACATTCAAAACGATAGTAATAATAGCTCCTCCAATTGAAATATAAGCTCCGTATAGTGTCTTACCTGATAATTTGAACCATATTGATAGGTTGTAATATATTCCAAAGCAGATATTGGCAATTAATAGTATTGGAACGATATCCAACCCGCCATGAAAATTTTCCCCAATGAAGAACTTGATCACATCCATGTACATCATTATTGATAAAAATATGAATGAGATGACGATCACAAAATATTTCATAATGTTGGCGTAAACTTCTTTTGCATTTTTCTCTTTGGCTTGTGCGAAATAAAATGGCTCTGCCGCCATACCAAAAGCTTGAATTATTAGAGTTATTATAATTGATAGTTTATAACAGGCCCCATAAACGCCAAGCTGATCTAAAGCCAAAGCAATATTTTCAAATGGTAATAAGTATTTCAATAATATCTTATCTAGATGTTGATTGGTCATTCCAGCTAACCCTGCAATCATCAACGGTAGTGTGTATAAGATCATTCGTTTCAAGAGGCCTGTATCAAACCCCCACTTTGTATTACTCATGTTGGGAATCAGTAATATGAATGTAACCAGACTAGCAGCAAGATTGGAAATGAAAACATAACCCACGTGGGTTTCGGGATCATAAAATGAATTGATAAAAGCATGATATTCATGCATGCTTGGACTATTGATTATCCAGGGACAGATGACAAAAAAGAAAATATTAAGGCTTATGTTAACAAGGATGTTAATGATCTTGACAGTTGCAAAATACCTTGCTTTATTCTGTTGTCTAAGGCGGGCAAAAGGTATGGAAACAACAGCATCTGCACCTACAATAATTGCAAACAGTATAATATATTCAGTATGTTGAGGATACATTAACCAATCAGCAATTGACTGGCTGTTGAATATCATTAAAGTAACAAATGCCACGCTGGTAACAAGAATCGAGATCAGAGTAGTACTAT
>JAESTI010000388.1 GCA_016763665.1 Bacteroidia bacterium
AGATAAATGGACAGGTGAGAAGTTTGTTGACATATTTGAAAGTTATCCTGATGAAACAGGAAAGTGGTCTTTCCCATACCCAGTGAAGGGCACAATTAATACACCCTTGAATGATGCAACTTGTAGTTTTTATCCTAATGGCAGAAAAATGATATACACACATTGCCTTGGCGATAATGAAACTGATAATGTATGTAAACTCTATAAAGCTGAATTGACTGCAGAAGGTTGGACAGAACAAGAACTTTTACCTTTCGGAAATGATTCCGTTACAGTGGGTAATCCTGCATTAAATGCTGATGGTACCAAATTGTTTTTTGTATCCGATCAACAGGGCGGTTTTGGAGGAAAAGATATTTATGTTTCCTATTATGATGAGGCTACTCAATTATGGGATGAACCTGCAAACCTTGGGGAAAATGTAAATACTGCTGGAGATGAGATGTTTCCATATATACACGCTGACAGTAAAACATTATTCTTTTCTTCAAATGGACATTTAGGAATGGGAGGATTAGATAATTTCAAATCAACCTTTGATGGAATTGAGTGGAGCAAGGCAGAGAATCTGAAATTTCCCCTAAATTCTGGTGCTGATGATTTTAGTTTGATTGTTGATTCTACTATGCAAAGCGGTTATTTTGCATCTAACAGGGATGGTGGAAAAGGAAATGATGACCTTTATTATTACTATTTGCCAGCTTTATACTTTTCCATTAGTGGGGTTGCGAAAGATGATTCTTCAGGAAAACCGTTACCAATTGTAGTAATTACATTGTCAGGAAGCGATAGTTCTGTAGTAACTTTAACTACGGATACTACCGGTAAATATAAATTTGAATTAAAAGCCAGTACATCATATACTATAAGTGTTAGAAAAGATGACTATTTTGGAGTTTCTGCTACCGAAACAACCATTGGTTTAAGAACATCCGCAGATAAAATTGTAAGGGATTTTGCTTTAAAGCCGATGCCAAAAGAAGGGGTTGAGATAGTGCTGCCTAATATCCTTTATGATTTGAACAGCGCTGCCTTGAGAGACACATCGAAAGCTTCATTAGATGATTTGATAAAAATACTAAAAGATAATCCAACCCTTGTTATTGCCATAAATGCTCATACTGACTGTAGAGCAAGCAAGGCTTATAATCAAGACCTATCACAAAGAAGAGCACAATCTGTTGTGGACTATTTAGTAGAGAACGAAATTGATGTGGAAAGATTGGTTGCAAAAGGATATGGGGAATCAAAACTACTGAATGATTGTGAGTGTGAAGGAAATTACGTGAAACGCAATTGTTCTGAAGATGAGCACCAAGCCAACAGAAGAACTGCTTTCGAAATATTGGCAACAGACTACAGTCCAAAGAGAGATAATTAGCCTGAGGAGGTTGAAGAAGACTAAATAGATATTTGTTAATAGGATTTCCCTTTCCTAATTATTTTTTCTTTTCGTAAATTGATTCTTAGTGTTTAATGCACTTGGGTTTCACACACAAAATTAAGCATAACCCTTTTTTATAACGCAAAAATGTTTTATATTTGGGTATACAAATCGAGTATTTTTTTTTACTCGTTTATTGTATTAACTATTAGCCACTAATGTGACTGACGTGGCGAAGCTGCATATTATTGTTATTATAGCTTATTCAGGGAAAATATTTATTTAATGTTAGAAACCTTAGTAACATCTAAAACGAGAGTAAAGTTACTACTTAAGTTTTTTTTGAATCCAGCAACCAAAGCCTATTTGAGAAGTTTGGAAGCGGAATTTGGAGATTCAACAAATGCTATAAGGTTGGAGTTAAATCGTTTTGAAAAAGCTAATATGTTAACAGCAGAAATTAGTGGGAATAAAAAAATTTTCCAGGTTAATCAACAACATCCTTTGTTTGAAGATATCAATAAAATTATCAGGAAATATGTGGGTATCGATGTATTACTTGAAAGTATAGTTAATCAGTTGGGTAAACTTGATGCGGTATATCTAAGTGGAAATCTAGCTCAGGGAATGGATGATAAAATTATTGATTTGGTCTTTTTAGGAAATATCAATAAAATTTATTTGTTGGAGTTGATTCCTAAAGCAGAAAAGGTGATCAAAAGAAAAATCAGATTTCTTGTATATACACCTGAAGAATTCAGTCAATTTGAAAAGAACGGAACGGATTATTTGTTAATATGGAACAAATGAAGGTAAATGGAGGAAAGCAATGGATGGCAGTTTATACCAAGCCAAAAAATGAAAAGAAAGTTGCTGAGCGATTAGAACAATTAGAACTTGAAATATATTGCCCATTACAAACCACAGTCAGGCAATGGAGTGATAGAAAGAAAAAAGTGAAAATTCCTGTAATTCCTTCGTATGTATTTTTAAAAATATCAGAGGCGGATAGGAAAATAGTATTAGAAGATCCCGGTGTCGTTAGGTTCATTTTTTGGTTAGGGAAACCGGCAATAATTCCTGATAGAGAAATTGAGCTATTAAGACAGTTTTTGGAGAATTTGACTGATGTTAAGATTGTAAATATTGATTTGAAGCCTGGAAATACAGTGATTATTAAAGAAGGCCCGTTAAAAAGCGAAAAAGGGGAGATTTTAGAAGTAGGTTCTACGTATGCTACGATTACCTTGTCTGGTTTAGGTATTCAACTAAAAGCGAAAGTTCCCTATAACCAAATTCAGCTTGAATGATTTGTAATTTAGCTGCATATTTGTTAAACCGTGTGAATTTTTTTTCGAAAGCACTAATTATAAGGCACCTAGCACTAATGAACACAAGAAGTTCCAAGCGTAGTGCTTAAAATTTCAAACACAATTTTATCATTCGCTATTTTTGAATAATTCGAGTTAAAAAAGAAAATTACATCTGAATGATTACAGACAGGTATATAAAAAGAGGCGTATCAGCATCAAAAGAAGATGTCCTTGCAGCAATAAAGAACTTGGACAAGGGATTGTTCCCCAACGCCTTTTGTAAAATACTGCCTGATCATGTAGGTGGAGATGTTGATTTTTGCAACATAATGCATACCGATACAGCAGGTACAAAAACTTCGCTGGCATATATTTATTGGAGAGAAACTGGCGACTTGAATGTATGGAAAGGAATTGTTCAGGATGCTATTGTTATGAATATTGATGATATGGCCTGTGTAGGTTGTGTTGATGATATAGTGATTTCATCAAATATTGCGCGTAACCAAAAAGTAATTCCGGGAGAAGTTATTAAAGCCATCATAGAAGGAACAGAAGAATTTTGCGAAAAACTTAGAAGTTTAGGGATTGATATAAGATTAGCCGGAGGAGAAACCGCAGATGTTGGAGACATTATTCGCACCA
>JAESTI010000389.1 GCA_016763665.1 Bacteroidia bacterium
AGGCAGCTTCTTCTTTTTCTGATAACACAAACAAATGAGTTTGCTTCACAGAGTCAGCAACAGCAATACTTAAACAAGCATCCATTGAACCAACCAAGCCCTTCAGCTGAATTTTTTGTTTGGCCTCGCTTCTAAGCAAATTGCTTATAGCTGCTACCTCCGTAGTTTCGCGATAATATTTTAAAATATGTTCAGGCTCCATCCAAGTTCAGAGATCGGTATAAAATTTTCATGTATTCGCCATAAATTTCTATCAGTCCTTGCTCCTGTTCCCACCATATATCGAAGTTAAAACTTATTGGGTTGGTTGGTAATATCATCAATTTAATTCCATGTTGCTCAAATTTATCTCTTACCAGGTCATCGATATTTTTGGTTTTATATATTTCTATTGGCGCTAGTACTTTGTGCAAATCATATCTATCACAGTAAGCAACAATAGAATCTACATATTCTCTGATCCCTTTTGGGTCCTTAATAAGTACAATCTTATTTTCAGGAATTCCTTTTCGAATTAGTGATTGCTTAAAAGTATCTGCACTTGAATATTCTATCCCCAATGCTCTCAAATCCAGCAAACTTGTATTTCCTAAAATAATTATTTTCTGCCCTAACCCTTCTTTATACAAACTTTCGATCTTCTCCAGGTCATAATCAACCAACCAAATTAGATCTGCACGCTCAATTTCGTCTTCAACCACCAAATAACTTCCTAACCCTTTTAGAATAGGGACTTTAAAAAGGTAGACAGATAAAACAATTACTATAATGTAAATTAACGCCTTCTTCATTAAAGAAAATTTTGAAAGCAAAATTAATTAAAAGGTAGGTTATAATATCAATTATATTTATGAATCAAGCTGATTAAATACATTCAAAAAAAACTATATTAGAGATTATTGTTGTTAACATAATAGAGTATTGAATAACACTACTTTGTTTTTCAGAATAACTGTAATTCTGTGTTGCATACCTACAGTTACATTTAGTTCAGCAGGTTGGAAAACCATACCTGATACTGCACAGGCAAGTTACTATGTAAATGTGGCAGATTCCCTTTCCAAGATCAATGAGTTTGAAGATGCCATAGCCAATTATGAGAAAGCCAGTAATCTTTATTCAGCATCCGGAATTTGGGAGAAACATGTGGGTTGCAAAAATACAATTGCCTGGATATGGGCAATATATGGTGGTGAATTTATACGTGCTAAAGAGATATTGGATACTACTTTTGTGGTAGCTACCAAGCGTTTGGGAAAAGACCACATTAGGCTTGCCTCTACACATGAAACCATGGGTGCTGCCTACTATGTGATTGGGAATTATGATAAAGCCCGAATCTATTTCGAAAACTCGCTAAGAATCCGGGTAAATCATTATGGAGAATTTGATCCAAAAACTGCTCCCAGTTATAATAATTTGGGACTTATTTACCATGAAAAAGGTGATTATTCCAAAGCACTGGAGTATTTTCAAAAGGATTTGAAAATCACTATTGATAACAGTGGAAAATACAGCCTGGAAGTAGCAGCAAGTTATAACAATATTGGCCTGGTTTATTTTGAACGAGGAGATCATAAACAGGCTCTGTCTTACTACCACCAATCATTGATAATCAGGTTGAACGAATTGGGAAACGAGAATATTGATGTGGCAGGGAATTACAACAATATTGGCTTAATACATTATCAAAACAAGGATTATGACAAAGCTTTGGGATACTATCAACAAAGTGTTGAAGTATTAATAAAAAGTGTTGGAAAAAATCATCATGCCGTAGCAGATTGTTATAGCAATATTGGAAATATTTATGGCGACAAAAAGCAACTGGACAAAGCTTTGGATATGCAATTCAAGTCTGTTGCAATCAATCTCAATGCTACAGATTCACTGCATCCAAATTTGGCCAGGAATTTCAGCAATATTGGGGAATTATACCGATTGAAAAAAGATTATCAAAAAGCACTGGGATATCAAAACAAGGCAATGAATATTTTCACTCAGATAGTTGGTCGATACAATCCGATAATAGGTAAAATGCATATACAAATTGCTGAATTGTATGAGGCACAAAATAAATATGCGAAAGCTTTAATATCGTACCAAAATGCTATAGGTTCCCTAATTTCTGATTTTCACTCAAAACACATTTACACTAATCCTGTTCTTCCGGAAATTCATAGGAGTAACTCGATCAACTCCATGCCGTTTTTACTAGAAACATTGATAGGCAAGGCTGAAACTTTGGAAATGAAATGGATAGTTGCAAATTAATTAGTGTTTGTTTATTGAATTGCCCGCCCTATTTCTTTTTTTCTGAATTAAATATAAAAGGCTGAGTAGTTAAAAGGAAGAAATGATTATTCCTTTAAAATAAAAATGAACTGGCCTCCCTCATCCCCGGTATTCTTGATAGACTGGAACTTGGGAGATTGATTGGAGTTGTTAATTACAGGGATCTTTATATTCGCATAAAGCTGACTGGCATCAAAAAACTTATTTGTATTTTCTTTTAATGATTTCAAAAGGTAATAAGCAAAAACTGAGTGGCCGTCCCGCCCTCCATCCATAACCGGCTCAATACCACCTGATGTTATTGCTTGACGTGATGCCAGGTTATGCACCAGGTTAAAGTAACGATCTGAATCTTCGAAAGGGACAGAAACTGTATGTCCTCTAAACACATCTCCACTAAAACAAGCATCAGAAACAAGTAATGTATGTTTGGATTTTATACCTCCTAAAAATGTTTGCAGATCATTATTGGAAATATATTCAGCGGTAGATTTAGAACTTGCATCAACAGGAACCCAATAGCCTTTATTTAGTTCGTTTTTAAATTCACCATGTCCGGAATAATAGATGAAGACATTGTCATCCTTTTCAACATTGGCAACTAACCATTCCAGTTGTTTGATGATGTTAGATCTCGTAGCATCCTCATTCAATAAAACAATAGAGTGGTCTAACTTATATCTATCTGTTAAGAGTTCATTAATAGCATTGGCATCATTTACGGCATTATTCAATTCTTCCCATTCTCCTTTGTAAGTATCAATACCAATGACCAATGAATAGTACTTACCAATTTTCATTTCCTTTGCTTTGGTAACATTTAGTCCTTTTAATGGATCTCCTCCACCACGCAAAGTTTGATCCTTGTAATTATCAATTTGATCCATTGCAGTATTAACAGCCATTTCAGCACCTTCCACTTTTATTTTATATTTAGAAGCAACCCGAACATTGATCACTGTATGTGCAGGGATCTCAGCATTTTTGCCTGGGATCAAAAGGAATAGAAAATTAGCAGGGGGAATAACGAAACATCCTATACAAAATAGTGTTTCGACAAAATCACGATCAACACCCTTTATTTTATATTCATCTGTTAAATTGATCAATTGTCCATCAATAGCTTTGGTTGCCAAGAAATGTAATTCAACCTTCCCTCCTTTTCCTTTCATTCTTGATTTCTTCCTTTCCACCTCAACTTCAACTGTCATGCCCATTTCGATGAGGATATTCCCATTTAAATCCAGAACATTTTGATCAACAATTACCTGAGCTACCTCACTTTTGTTACTGTTAAGAGCATTTTGGGTTTTAACCCTTATAACAGATCCTGAATTAATGATTCCTACCTGTGCATGGGCACAAATTCCAAGGAATAACAACAAGCAAATGATATTTACTCTAGTAGAAAACATATTCATAAATAGTCAAATTCTATACCAAAGCTACAGATTATGCTTTGAATTTACAATACCTAATACAAAGCCCAAATTCTTGACGAGGTTAAACAATAAGTTCAAACAACTGCCAAAAGATGAATTATTAGAGAGAATAAATATTACCCGAGCCTGATATGAATAAATAATTTAGAATAAACCAGCGTGATAATCAGCGTTATACAAAAATATTTATTGATTTGTTTTAGATTTTTTTTACAAAACTTGAATTCGATACCTGACTACGTATTTCTAGGTATATTAAGGGTTTTATGTTCCTATAAATTAAGTGTTTATTAGTATTTATCAATTGTACTTTTTGGTTTATTATTGGATAATAATACTATGAATTTGTGGTTTAACACATCTGGTTTTTATTAAATATTTTTTGTTGAATTGACACTTTATACCCATTACAAAGAAATCAAACAATAATGCCATGAAAATACAAATCAGTAGTCCGGTCATTGAAACCCAAATCGGTTCAACCTATCTTCGTGAAGATGGTATAATACATTATGTAGCAAAAAAAAACAGTATGGATGTTTTGTCAACATCTAAAGAAAATGTAGAGGCCAATAGAAAAGTCGCCTATTATCAAAAAAGGCCATTATTAGCAGATTTTAGGGGAAATGTCTACCAAAGTAAACAGTCAAGGTATTATTATGTTAGCGATGATATGGCAAAATATTTTACCGGTGTTGCATTAATTATTGGTAATTCTATATATTCAGTGAAAGATGATTTTTTTATGGGACTTTATAAACCAAAAGTTCCAACAAATCTTTTTACTTCTGAAGACAAAGCAATTGAGTGGCTTAGGATGTTGCTAAACGGAGAGAAATTATAATCTTTTAACACTAATCAAATAGAAAAATTTATTTTAACTTAACCCAATTAATTATGTTAACAAAACCAAACTTAATAAGCCCAGTCATTGAGGACTTGAGTGATTACCTGTTAAATGCATCCGAAAGTCTGCACATCGTTGATGGAAATGGTATCATTTTGTGGGCCAACCAGACAGAATTAGATTACCTTGGTTATTCTGAAGAAGAATACATTGGGCATTCCATCACTGAGTTTCATCAGGATCTGGATGTTATTCATGACATTTTAACTCGATTACTTGGTGGAGAAACAATTAAGAATTATTCTGCTTATCTCATAGCCAAAAATGGGAGTATCAAGCGGGTTCTAATAAACTCAAATGGATTTTGGCAAGATGGAGAATTTATACATACCCGTTGTTTTTCTAGGGACATAACTAAAATTAATATTCCGGAAAGTACGGGATCTTTAAATTAATTGAATTAGCACAATAGGAAGCACAATATATATGAGAGCTGCTTCTACTTGAAGATATTATTTATAAAATCAAACTATTTTTTTTTTGGATATATGTTATCTTGAACATATAATATCCAATTATAATTCAATCACACCATATAACAATGCCTTTAAATTCTGAGATAAGTATAAATAAAGTTATGAAGGAGTTGCATCAGCAAATAGGGCAATTGAAGATAGAAAATGCGAACCTTAAGCATCGATACAGAATTGCAAAATATGTTACAGATGATCTTGAAGAACAAAGGTTAGCACTCGTTGAAAAGAGTAAGGAAATAGTCCATTTATCACAGAAGTTAGAAGATTTGAACAAAGAAGCCCAATTTCGTTCAGAAGAAATCTTAGAAGCTGTAAATTGTTTTGCACATCTCGATTTTACTAAAGAACTCCCTATTTCAAATAAGACTGATGTTTTTGATAAGATCGCCATCGGTCTTAACATGCTTAGCGAAGAATTACAAAGTTCAACAGTTTCACGTAATTTCTTTGATAGTATTTTACAATCCATGCCCGATATGGTTCTCGTGCTCAATCCTGATGGGAAAATTCGAACCGTTAACCTGGCAACCACGGATACTTTAGGCTATAAAGAAGAAGGATTGATCGGGTTACCGTTTGGAGCATTATTTGCAGAAGAAGAAGAAGAGGAAGTTCCTTTCTTAAAAACC
>JAESTI010000390.1 GCA_016763665.1 Bacteroidia bacterium
CTAAAGAAATATGTTTATAATTTGTTGAGTTTTTATAATTTAAATTTAATAAAATATTTTGAAGTCTTATTAAGTTTTATAAAGAGAATTGAAATTAAATAATCCAAATGAATTTTATAAGTTTTTAATAACAAATATTTTAATTATCAATATTAAATAACGACTAAATTGTTAATTAATATTGCATAACTTTGGTTTTTTAAAAATGACTAAATGATGAGTAAGAATATAAATTTAGCAATAGGATGTGATCATGCTGGCTATCAATTAAAGGAACAGCTCAAGGAGTTCTTGGAAGAAGAAGATTATATATTGAAGGACTTTGGAACATATTCGGAAGACAGTACAGATTACCCCGATTATGCGCATTCCCTGGCTGAATCAGTCGAGAAAAAAGAGGTTGACTTCGGAATCTTGATGTGTGGAAGTGGTAATGGAATAAATATGACCGCTAACAAACATCAGGATGTCAGGGCGGCATTGTGCTGGAAAGAGGAACTCGCAAAACTTGCCCGCCAACACAATGATGCAAATATTATTTCATTACCAGCGAGATTTATAAGTTTTGAGGAGGCAAAAGAAATAGTAACAGCTTTTTTAAATACAGCGTTTGAAGGGGGAAGACATGAAAAAAGAGTTAATAAGATAAATTGTTAATGTAATGCTGATCTCGAGCTTGCCGAAAGGCAGGAATCCTGGATTAATAATGAATGTGGTTCGCTCTGAATTTGAGCAAATGATTCATACCAATTAATATATTGAAAGGTTAATAAAAATAATAATCTATTAAATAGCTACTTGTTAGATGCAAAAATTGAAATTTAGATACGTTCTATTAATTACCATTTTTATTGCTTTCAATTCTTTACCAGTTTTTTCCGGTTTACCCCGTAAAATCTATAATGCATCTGGATTTTCTGTTTCAAAGGGTGAAAAAGATACAGTTGCAATTAAGTACAGTAAAACGATAACCAAAGAGGATTTAAGCCGGCACCTGCATATATTGGCTTCTGACGAATATGAAGGAAGAGAGACAGGAATGGAAGGGCAAAAAAAAGCAGCAAAATATATATCTGAACATTATGCACAGATAGGCATTCCACCTTTACCTTCGGCAGTAGAGGCGGATAGCAATTATTATCAAGAGTTTCCATTAGTTCTTCAAAGCCCCTATGGAGCAGAAATTTCCGTCAACAATATTAAGTACGAGTTTTTAAAGGATTTTTATTATTTCTCAGGGTTTAATGATACTAACATAGTGAGGAATAATATAGTTTTTTTGGGATATGGCATAAGCGATAAAAATTACGATGATTACAAGAATGTTGACGTGTCTGGAAAGATAGTATTGATATTTAATGGAGAACCTATTAATAAAGACAGCATTTCTTATATCACCAGTAGTCGCTCTTCTTCCGGATGGTCAAAAAACTGGAGAAAAAAAGTACAAACAGCCAAAGAAAATAATGCATTGGCACTTCTGGTAATCGTAGATGATTTTGAGAGTAAATTAAACAATGTTCGCCACTGGGTAGAAAAATCATCTATGAAGCTTGAAGGAAAAATCCCTTCAAAGCGAATACCTAATTTTTATATTTCCATTAAAATGGCAAATGCCCTGTTTTCTTCTGCGAATATCAAGGGAGATGCAATCAGTATAAGAAAGAAGATAGACAAAAAAGGAAAACCCACATCATTCAACTTAAAAACAGATATTGTTATTGATGTTAGCAGGAAATCGGAGAAAATTTCATCTGAAAATGTATTGGGTTATATAGAGGGGAGTGATCTAAAAGATGAATTACTGATAATGACAGCTCATTATGATCATATTGGCATGGATGGTGAAAAGATATATAACGGTGCAGATGATGACGGTTCGGGAACAGTTGCAATTATGGAGCTGGCAGAAGCATTTGCAAAAGCGAAAAAAGGAGGGCATGGACCGAGAAGAAGTGTATTATTCATGGCTGTATCGGGCGAAGAAAAAGGACTATTAGGGTCCAGGTATTATACAGATAACCCTGTTTTTGCTTTAGAAAATACGATTGCTGATTTGAATATAGACATGATAGGCCGCTTGGATTCCATGCATAGAGATAATCCTAATTATATATACTTGATCGGTTCCGACAGATTGAGCACAGATCTTCACAATATCAGCGAAGAAGCAAATAAGCTATACACCAACCTTGAATTAGATTATACCTTTAATATTCCCAACGATCCGAACAGGTTCTACTATAGGTCTGATCATTACAATTTTGCCAAGAATAATATTCCTGTGATATTTTATTTTAACGGAGTACACGAAGATTATCACAAACCTACTGATACGGTTGATAAGATAAATTTTGATAAGATAGAAAAGATCACCCGCCTGGTGTTTTTTACAGCTTGGGAGCTCGTCAATCGGGATGAAAGAATAACCGTTGATTTTATGGAAGAACCTGACGAATAGTTATTCCTGCCTACAGGCAGGTACGATCTATCCTTCGTATATCTCTAATACAAATGCCAGATACTTTACAACAATTCCTATCCGATTCACAATCAAAATCTAATGATATAGAGCATAGAAAGAAGCTGAATTTTAATATTTCTCAGTACGATAAAACTGTAGAGAAAGGAAAGCTTCAATATGCTGACTTGGAATTAGCCAAACAGCGCGCAGCACATCTAAAGAATAAGGTTATTGAGAACCTGGATAAGTACCTGGTAGAATTTGAGTCGAATTTTATCAAGAGGGGAGGAAAGGTAGTGTGGGCAAGGGATGGGCAGGAGGCTATAGACAAGATACTTTTAATTTTAAAAAGGGCTGGAGTTAAAACCGTTGTAAAAGGTAAATCCATGACAACCGAAGAGATTCACTTCAATGAGGCAATGGAAGCGAACAATATTGAATCCGTTGAGACTGATTTAGGCGAATATATCGTTCAGTTAGCCGGAGAACCACCCTATCATATAGTAACTCCGGCAATGCATAAGTCTAAGGAAGATGTTGCAGAGTTGTTCCACAGGAAAAAGGGAACACCTCCGGAAAGTACGCCCCAGGATATAACCGCTTACGTTCGTGAAGTTCTAAGGA
>JAESTI010000391.1 GCA_016763665.1 Bacteroidia bacterium
TTTATTTCTCATTTATTGGATTTCATAAAGAGAGTAAAAAGCTTACCCTTAAAGCAGGATCAAGAAATGAAGTAAGTATTCAGCTTAAAAGTGAGTCAATTTACTTTGATGAGATAGAAGTGCAGGATGTTCATGAAAGAGCAACTAGCCTTGTGCGGATTGACCCGAAAACAATTGATGCGCTACCTAGTGCAATTGGAGGAGTTGAAGGATTGCTTAAAACTTTACCCGGTGTATCATCTAATAATGAGTTGAGTTCTCAATATTCCGTTCGAGGAGGAAATTTTGATGAGAACCTGGTTTACATCAATGACATTGAAGTGTACAGGCCATTTTTGGTGAGGTCTGGAAAGCAGGAGGGATTGAGTATTATCAATTCTGACCTGATATCTTCCATTCAGTTTTCAGCAGGAGGATTTGATGCCAAGTATGGAGATAAAATGTCTTCTGTATTAGACATCAAGTACAAGAAACCAAATAAATTTGCAGGGTCTATAAGTGCAGGTTTGTTAGGAGAAGCGCTGCATTTGGAAGGAGGTTCAAAAGATCACCGCTTAACTTATTTGTTTGGAGCAAGAAGAAAAACCACCAAATACCTTCTCAATACATTAGACACCAAAGGCGATTACTTGCCTTCATTCAATGATTTTCAAACATACATTACTTATGATATTTCTCCTGAGTGGGAATTAGGATTTCTGGGGTATTATGGAATGAATAATTTCTTATACATTCCTGAGGATCGGGAGACGCGTTTTGGTACTATCAGCGAGGCTTATCAGTTCAAAGTTTATTTTGATGGCAAAGAGGTAGACAGATATAGATCTTTTTTGGGGCGGACTAACCGCCAACTACAATCCCAATAAGGATTTCAACATTAAATTTATTACTTCAACATATCAATCTACTGAAGAAGAAACCTATGACATTGAGGGCCAGTATTGGCTGGATCAAGTTGAAACAGATTTTGGAGATAGTACATTTGGTGAAATTGCTTACAATAAAGGCGTTGGGGGTTATTTGATTCACTCGCGAAATAGGCTCAATGTATTGGTTGCAAACGCTGGGTTTAAAGCGAACTTAAATAAGGATAAGCATTTTTTCCAATTGGGAGCTCGTTATCAGATAGAAATGATCAATGATAAACTCAATGAATGGACCATGCTGGATTCTGCAGGTTATGCAATTCCTCCATACGAAACTGACCTAATTGTGTTTCATGATGTAATAAAATCAAAAGCTACATTATCATCGAACAGGTACAATGCCTATATACAAGATAGGTGGACAATCAACCAGGATAAGAACCTGTTTTTAATAGGAGGGGTGCGTGCCAATTACTGGGATTCTAATGATCAAATAACTGTAAGCCCCCGTACTTCCATTTCGTATCAACCCAAATGGAAAAATGATATTTTATTTAGACTTGCAACTGGATTTTATCACCAGCCTCCTTTTTACCGTGAGTTACGAGCACTTGATGGAAGTATTAATAAAAGTGTAAAAGCACAGAGATCTATTCATTTTGTGGTAGGATCAGATTGGGATTTTATGGCATGGGGAAGACCTTTCAAATATGTAACTGAATTTTATTATAAGAAGTTAGACAATCTAATTCCTTACGAAATAGATAATTTGCGGATAAGGTATTTAGCTAAAAATAATGCTCATGGTTATGCTGCCGGAGTTGATATGCGAATAAATGGTGAATTTGTTCCCGGGATTGAGTCTTGGTTCAGTTTATCAGTAATGCAAACACAACAGGATATTGAAGATGACTTTTATATTGATAAGAATAATACTAGAATTGAGCCTGGCTATATTCCTCGCCCGACTGACCAAAGAGTGAATATTGGGATTTTCTTTCAGGATTATCTCCCCAGGTTTCCAACTTATAAAATGCATTTAAATTTATTGTTTGGAACTGGGCTCCCTTTTGGTCCACCTGATCATGAATTATATAAGGATACCCTAAGAATCCCACCTTATAAAAGAGTAGATATTGGATTTTCTAAATTGATAATAAGTGATAAAAGAAAAGGGAAAGAAACTAAAAAATTACTTGGCTACTTTAACTCAATATGGTTGTCGTTAGAAGTGTTTAACTTGTTGGATATTTCAAATACGATTTCCTATATCTGGATAAAAGACATAAACAACGTTACTTACGCTGTTCCCAATCATTTAACTGGACGGCAATTGAATGTTCGGTTAATTGCCAAGTTCTAATAGGGAGGTCATGCTGAGTTTATCGAAGCATAGACCGGCCAGACTTCGATAAACTCAGTCTGACTGTCAAGAAATTAGAACTTTAATTGGTCAACGCATTAAGTTTTAATATTTTTGCAACAAATTATCTACTATGTCAAAAGTACTAATACTATTAGGGTCCAAATCAGATGAACCAGTAATGCAGGAATCTTGCAGATACCTGGATTGGTTTGGAATTGAAAACGATATGATCGTTGCCTCTGCTCATCGTGATCCGGTGAAAGCAGCAGATTTGTCATCAACAGCTCAGGAAAATGGCTATTCCTGCATCATTGGTGCTGCCGGGATGGCTGCTGCACTTCCAGGTGTAATTGCTGCGCATAGCTCATTACCAGTAATAGGAGTTCCATTGGAAGGTGGCTTACCCGGAGGAATTGATGCTTTGTATTCAATTGTCCAAATGCCTCCCGGTATTCCTGTAGGAACAGTTGCTGTTGGGAAAGCTGGGGCCAGAAACGCTGCAGTTTTAGCGGCTAGAATTATTGCTTTGCAAGATGAAGCAGTAGCAGGAAAGTTAGAAGAGTTTAAGGGGTTAGGTTTTAAGCTTTAAGTTGAGCTTAATAATTAAATAAATAGTTAACACCAAATCCTGGTTGGCTCCAAACACTGGGATGGTTAATAAATTCCCAAAAAACATTAAACTCAACATATACTATAAATCTTGTTTCTGGTATTTTATAATCAAAACCAAATAGCCAGTCAGGTCCTATATCTATATCAGGAATTGTTTTTTTATCAGAATATTTCCATTCAGTTTCATCATAAAGCATATATTTGAAATCATAATAATAAACATGATATCGTATTTGTATACCTATCCCATAATATAAATGCAAATTTTTGATTTCAGGTATTCTCGTTTTACCTTTATAGTGCGAATGAATACTTATTCTAGGAGTTGAACCATAATCCAAGTACTCAAATTTACTAGCAAAAGGATATCTGTCTTTACAGTAATTATCCCATCTTTTATAATAGGCACTTTCATCTTTTTGAATTGAAGATGTAATCAGAAACTCAATTGTCCTTCGATTTATATATTTTTGAATTGATAATCCAGTTTGTTCGCCAATTCTGATACCTGCTCCATAGTCGTATTTATCACTAGCTAAAGCAAGAAAGTTACTGAACAACAGACTTATTAAAAATCCTGATATAAAAACTTGCTTAGTCAAGAGTTTAACTTTTTTCTATAGTTTGATTCCTATCTCCAATCTTCCCGCCCAAATAAGCCATAGGCATATAAACTGCTATTCCTAATATCCAAAACCAAATAGGATGGGGAACCATCAGCATATTCATGATTCCCAATATCATTAAAACCACACCTACTATAAGTGCCTTTCTGATTTTGTCTTCGTTTGATATTAAAGAAGCTACCAACCCTCCGCCAAAAGATCCAACCGCCCATGCCAGAATAACAAAAAGTAATGCACCTATTGGAGCATTTTGGATCAGTTCTGCCAAAGCCTCTTTATCGGTATAATCAAAATCAGCAGGGTGAGGATAAATGGTGTGGCCTAAACTCTCCACTAAAAAAATAAGAATACCACCGGAAATTATTCCGGCACCAATGGAAAGAGAGTTTCGTAACATGATCTTTTTTTATTTTCTCCTTAAAATTAATTATTTGTTTACTAATGCCAAATTCCTTGCTTTTAATAAGAGGGGATAAAAGTTGAGGTTAAAATTCATAATTCTACATTTCTAATTCTAAATTCTTAATTAACCCTTTCTCTCCACAACTTATTAACAGTAACTTTTTGACTCTGAAAATTGGCTAACTTTACGAAGTTAAATGCCAATTTTTCAACCTGTAATCTTACAATCTTTCAATTAAACCATGCCTGAATTTTCCCATTTACACGTTCATACTTATTATTCTATGTTGGATGGTGCTACAAATATTGGTGCATTGTTCAAAAAAGTAAAAGACAATGGAATGCCTGCTATTGCTATTACGGATCATGGCAACATGTTTGGTGTACCCAAATTTACAGCGGAAGCAAAAAAACATGATGTTAAAGCCATTATTGGATGTGAGTTCTATTTAGCACCTAATGATTGTACGGATAAATCTGACAAGATCCGGTATCATCAAATACTACTGGCAAAAAATAAAATTGGTTATACGAATTTAGCAAAACTTTCATCCATTGGTTTTAAAGAAGGTTTTTACTACAAACCTCGAATTGATAAAACCATTCTAAAAAAGTACAAAGAAGGGTTAATAGCTACCACTTGTTGTTTGCAGGGACAAGTTCCCAGAACAATTATAGATAAGGGTGAAGATGCGGCTGAGAAAGTGTTTAATGAATGGCTGGATATTTTTGGAGATGATTATTACATAGAGCTTCAGCGACATGGAATTAAGGATCAAGATACAGTTAACGAAGTATTAGTAAGGTGGTCGAAGAAATATGGAGTGAAAATGATTGCCACCAATGATGTACATTATCTTGACCTAAAGGATTCAGTAGCTCAGGACATTCTTTTATGCTTGCAAACAGGTAAAGAGTATGATGATCCAAAGAGAATGAAATTTGATGGAGATCAATTTTACCTGAAAACCCGCGAAGAAATGGAAGAGTTGTTCAGTGATTTGCCTGAAGCTCTTGATAATACTTCTGAAATTGTAAGTAAGATTGATACCCCGGATCTTAAACGCGATATACTAATGCCATCATATAAACTTCCTGAAGGATTCGCTTCGGAAGAGGATTACTTAAAACATTTGACTTACAAAGGTGCTAAGCGAAAGTATGGTGAAATAACACAAGATATAATTGATCGGCTTGAGCTTGAATTGGGAATCATAAAGGACATGGGTTTTGCTGGTTATTTTTTGATTGTTCAGGATTTTATTGCAGCAGCAAAACAACTAAATGTCATGGTAGGACCGGGTAGGGGTTCGGCCGCAGGATCAGCAGTTGCTTATAGTATTGACATTACCCAACATTGACCCTATTAAATACAATTTACTTTTTGAGCGATTTTTGAATCCGGAAAGAGTTTCTATGCCTGATATTGACATTGATTTTGATGATGAGGGCCGACAAAAGGTAATTGATTATGTGGTAAACAAATATGGTAAAGACAATGTAGCACAGATAATCACTTATGGAACAATGGCGGGGCGTTCTGCAATTAGAGATGTGGCTCGTGTTTTAAAATTGCCTTTGTCTGAAGCGGATAGATTGGCCAAATTAGTTCCTGCCGGACCCGGAGGAATGAATTTGGAGAAAGCTTATAAGGACGTAAAGGAATTGGCCGATGCATATGGTAGTTCTGATGAACTTGTTAAAAGAACATTGAATTTTGCTCAAGTACTTGAAAATACTCCTCGACATACAGGTATTCATGCTGCGGGTGTAATTATAGCACCGGGTGATCTAACAGAATACATTCCGGTATGTACTTCAAAAGATGCTGAGCTTGTTGTTACCCAATATGAAGGTAAGGAAGTAGAAGATTTTGGGATGTTAAAAATGGACTTCCTGGGCTTAAAAACATTAAGTATCATAAAGGATGCAGTTGTAGATGTAAAAAACAATCGTGGTATTGAAATAGACATTGATAAGATTCCTCTCGATGATGAGAAGACTTATGAGCTTTACCAACGTGGGGAAACAATTGGGACATTCCAATTTGAATCAGAAGGGATGAGAGGATATTTAAAAGATCTCAAACCAACGAACCTTGAGGACCTAATTGCTATGAATGCGCTGTACCGTCCGGGACCAATGGATTATATTCCTGAGTTTATAGATAGAAAACATGGGCGAAAGGAAGTGGTATATCCACATGAATGGTTAGAGGATATACTGAAAAATACATATGGTATTATGGTTTACCAGGAGCAGATCATGCAAGCTGCACAAATTATGGCGGGGTATTCTCTCGGTGCTGCGGATGTATTGAGAAGGGCTATGGGTAAGAAAAAGGTAGAAGTGATGGAACAACAAAAAGTGATTTTTATTGCTGGAGCAAAAGAGAAAGGTGTTGATGAGCAGGTAGCCATTGAAGTTTTCAATATGATGGAAAAGTTTGCAGCTTACGGATTTAACAGATCACATTCCGCTGCGTACTCTGTTATAGCTTACCAAACAGCTTATTTAAAAGCCAACTATCTGGGAGAGTATATGGCTGCTGTGCTTACCCATAACATGAATGATATTAAAAAGGTAACCTTTTTTATGGATGAATGCAGGCGAATGGGAGTACCTGTACTTTGTCCGGATGTGAATGAAAGCACTTATAAATTTGTCGTGAACAAAAAAGGGGAGATAAGGTTCGGCTTAGGTGCTGTTAAAGGAGTTGGAGAAAAAGCCATTGAAGTTATTGTTGAAGAAAGAACAGAAAGCGGAGCATTTCAAAATATTTTTGATCTAACTAAAAGAGTCAATCTAAGATCTGCAAATAAAAAGTCATTGGAAAGTTTGACTTTGGCTGGGGCATTTGATTGTTTCGAAGATACTTACAGGTCGCAGTATTTTTTAGAATATCCTAATGAACAATTAAATGTACTTGAAAAAGCAATTAAGTTTGGGGGGGCATTTCAGGCTAATGAGATAGCACCTCAGCAATCACTCTTTGGAGAAAGTGGTATTGAAGAAATTCCAGTACCTAAGATCCCTGAAGGTGAGCCCTGGCCTATGATAGAAATGTTAAGAAAAGAGAAAGAGGTGATAGGAGTTTATATTACCGGGCATCCACTAGATGAGTATAAATTGGAGGTAGAGAATTTCTGTAATTGCCAGTTGATAAATTACTCTGACCATAAGGGAAAATCTGTCACTGTGGCAGGAATTGTTACGGATGTGGTTAATCGTTATGACAAAAA
>JAESTI010000392.1 GCA_016763665.1 Bacteroidia bacterium
AAAGGCAATTTACCAGAAGCTGTTGTGAATGTTGTTCTACCAGATCCAATAAATAAAGATCTGATTTATGCCGGAACTGATGATGGTGCTTATATGAGTTTAAATAACGGTTCAAATTGGCAACGAATTACTGGAGTACCTAATGTAGCAACGTATGACATGGTTGTTCATCCCAGAGACAATGAACTAGTTATTGCAACTCATGGAAGAAGCATGTATGTTATGGATGTAAAACCTCTTCAAGCACTTGAAGGATCAAAAAGAGATACTGCAATTATCGCCTTCAAGGTAAAGGATGTTCGCCATCATGAAAAGTGGGGTGAAAAAACTTATTTCTATTCCAAAACCAACGAAAAGATTGTAAAGCTTATCTACTATATAGGCAATAAAAATAATAGTAAAGATGTGATCGTAACAGTTAATGATAAGGATAACAATGAAGTTAAAAAACTTGTTTCTTCAAACGAAATTGGGTTTCACAGGTTAAAATGGAATTTACAAACCAATGACGACAAAGAAAATCCTGAATTTCTTAAAAAAGGAACCTATAAAATCATATTTTCAAACGGAAATAGTACGTCAGAAATAGAATTAAAAATCAAGTAAATGTAAACTATCATCTAAATAAAATTTATTACAAATAGTACACTGATTTTTATGATTTGTTAAGATCATTGGTAATCATAATCATCATAATAAATCAGTGTACTATTTCAATGCAATACAAAATGTTCAATTTTCAATAAGCAATGTTCAGTGAAATAAATAGGTAAAGAAGGAGCAATTAAATAAATTTGCGCCCTTAAATCTTACGACTATGAAAAAGACCAGTTTTATTATTTATATCTTATTAGTAATTGTTGCCTGCAACAATCAGCCAAAACAAGAAGCCGGCTATACACTTCAAGCGGAAGTACAACAATTTTTGGATGAGTACACAAAAAAGTTTTGCGAGTTGGATTTTATTGCCCAGGAAGCGCAATGGGCATCTAATACAAAAATTATTGAAGGAGATAGCACAAATGCGATTGCTACAAGAAAAGCCAGCGAAGCACAAGCGGTTTTCACGGGAAGTGCAGAAAATATTAACAAGTCAAAAGAATATTTAGCACAAAAGGATAAACTCACACATCTACAGGTATTACAATTAAACAGTATCCTTTATAAAGCTGCGAATAATCCGGGAACTGTTCCTGATCTTGTAAAGGCCCGAATAAAAGCAGAAACAGAACAAACAGAAAAACTTTACGGTTTTGATTTTAAAATTGATGGTGAAACCGTAACACCTAATGAGATCGATGGGTTCTTAAAAGAAGAAAATGATCTAAGCAAGAGACTGAAAGCCTGGGAATCAAGTAAAGAAGTTGGAAAATCTCTTAAGGAAGGATTGAATAATTTGAGGAATCTTCGAAATGAAACCGTTCAAAATCTCAACTATAGTGATTATTTCTCCTACCAGGTTTCTGAATATGGAATGACTACGGAAGAAATGATGACTCTGTTAAGAAAAATTCATTCGGAGTTATTTCCACTTTACAGAGAATTACATACTTACACAAGATATGAACTGGCTAAAAAATTCGGAGTTGACGAAGTTCCTGATTATATACCTGCACATTGGCTAACCAATCGCTGGGGGCAAGACTGGGCTTCTATGGTTACTGTTGAAGGCTTCGATATTGATGATGCATTAAGTAAAAAAGATGAGGAGTGGATCATTCAGCAAGCAGAACGCTTTTACAAGAGTTTAGGATATAATGCATTGCCTGTAAGCTTCTGGAAAAAATCCAGTTTATTTCCGGCACCTAAAGATGCTGATTATAAGAAGAACAATCATGCTTCAGCCTGGCATGTTAATTTAAAGGCAGATGTTAGATGTTTAATGAGCGTAGAAGTAAATTCAGAATGGTACGAAACCACACATCATGAACTAGGGCATATTTATTACTTTTTAGAATACAGCAATTCAGATGTTCCAATTTTGTTGAGAGAAGGAGCCAATAGAGCATTTCATGAAGCATTAGGAAGCTTAATGGGGTTGGCTGCTATGCAAAAACCATTTTTGGTTCATCTATCTTTAGTTGATAAAAATGCTGAGGTGGACGAAATGAAGGCGCTTTTGAAAGAGGCCTTGAATTATGTAGTTTTTATTCCATGGTCGGCTGGAGTGATGAGCGAATTCGAACATGAACTTTACTCAAACAATTTATCCCAAGATCAGTTTAATAAAAAATGGTGGGAGCTTAAGAAAAAATATCAAGGAATTGTTGCACCAACAGATAGAGGTGAAGAGTTTTGTGATGCAGCTTCTAAAACACATATCAACAATGATGCAGCTCAATACTATGATTACGCTTTATCCTATTTGATATTATTCCAGTTACATGATCATATTGCTACACAATTATTAAATCAAGACCCTAGAGCAACTGATTATTTTGGCAAGCCTATGGTAGGCGAATTCATCAGAGAGATCATGTATCCCGGAGCAACTGTTGATTGGCGTGAATTGATGAAGAAAACAACAGGAGAAGAACTAAGTGCCAAAGCAATGATGAATTACTTTAAACCATTAATGGCATACTTAAAAGATATCAACTCAGGTAGAAAGTACACACTTGAGCCTGTGGTACTATAGAGGTTTTACAGAATTTTGTAATTCTTTTATCCTTCTCATTACCGCATAATAATCACGTTTGCGTTTTAGATATGCTGCTAATTGTCTCGCGGTTAGTATATCAGGTGTTTCATTTGGAATTCGACCACGATAAAGAATATCGAATAAATTCCTTTTCCAAAAAGTCAATTCTTCGTAAATCATAGCTGTTTGGTCTTTAGTACGGAGAGATAGCGTGTTGTCCATAATCAATTGTATATCGTAGTTTGCTTTATGACATTATGTTAGGCCAAAACAGTGCCAATATTATTATTCAGAATTATTGTAGGAAAAAAAATAAATAATCAAATATTGTCTTTAATACTTTTTATTCTCAAAAATAATATGCTTTCTCTTTTTGATTTAAAATATCAATTTATTCTCAATATGAAATTTATTTTTCATTATGAGCCAAAAGAATGATACATTTTTTTTATAATTCGTATATTTACATTGTGAATCGAATAGCTTTATTTCCGGGATCATTTGATCCGATAACTAAAGGGCATGAAAATGTGATAAGGCGAGCATTGACTCTTTTTGATGAAAT
>JAESTI010000393.1 GCA_016763665.1 Bacteroidia bacterium
TCTGAAGCTCTCGAGAAACTTAATATCTCATCACGTTCGGTAGTTGGGGGCATTTCAGCTTCTACCAATTCCATAGCCTGCGAAGTATTTAATCCTCTTAAATAAAGAGTTCTATAAATTTCCTGAATCTCCGTAATTGATTCAGAAGAGAAACCCCTTCTTCTTAAACCAATAGAGTTAATACCTACATATGATAGTGGCTCACGCGCAGCCTTGGTAAATGGAGGGACATCTTTTCTTACCAACGAGCCTCCGGATATCATTACGTGCTGACCTATATTAACAAATTGATGCACTGCACAAAGTCCACCAACAATGGCATAGTCCTTAATATTTACATGTCCAGCCAAGGTCACTCCATTAGCAAGAATGCAATTATTACCCACAACGGAATCATGAGCAACATGTACATATGCCATTAATAAAGTATTATTGCCAACTTCAGTTTTGTGACTGTATTTAGTGCCACGGTTTATAGTAACACATTCACGAATAGTAACATTGTCTCCAATAGTAGCTACAGATTCTTCACCTTCATACTTAAGATCTTGAGGAATTGCAGAAATAACTGCTCCTGGAAATATTTTGCAGTTTTTTCCTATCCTTGCCCCATTCATTACTGTAACATTAGGGCCAATCCATGTTCCTTCTCCAATTTCTACATCCTTTTCAATTGTTACGAACGGTTCTATAACAACATTGGAAGCGATTTTTGCTTGGGGGTGAACGAAGGCTAAAGGTTGGTTCATTTTGGATACTAGGTCTCTATTCTTTTTCTCCTGATTCTGCCTTTTCTTTTTTAACTATTTGAGCCATCAATTCTCCCTCAACAACAATTTTGTCTCCAACATACGCAACACATTTCATTAGGCAAATTCCTCTTCTTATTGGAGTCATCAATTCACATCTTAACACCATTGTATCGCCAGGTACTACTTTACCCTTAAACCTAACCTTATCAATTTTCATGAAATACGTCCAGTAATTCTCAGGATCAGGCAAAGAGCTTAATACGAACACGCCTCCTAATTGTGCCAATGCTTCAATTTGAAGTACCCCTGGCATTACCGGATTACCTGGAAAATGCCCTTCAAAGAAAGGTTCATTCATTGTCACATTTTTGATTCCAACCACATGCTTGTCACTTAATTCCATTACTTTATCAAGTAGCAAAAACGGAGGGCGATGTGGTAACAATTTTTCTATTTCCTTAATTCCAAAGATGGGTGCCTTTGTGATATTAAATTTTGGAACATGATTTTTAGATTTTTCTTTCTTGATCAGCTCTTTAATTTTCCTGGCAAAAGCGATGTTAGCTGAATGTCCTGGCCTAACTGCCATTATTTGTGCTTTTAAAGGCATTCCTATTAAAGCTAAATCTCCAACTACATCAAGTAATTTATGTCTGGCCGGCTCATTCTGATATCTTAACTTAACATTGTCTAAAATACCATCCTTCCCTACACTAACATTCGGACGATTAAATAAAGTTCTTAGGTGCTTTAATTCCTTTTCATCAACCACTTTATCAACAACAACAATTGCATTGTTTAAATCTCCACCTTTTATTAAGTTCTGGGAAACCAATTCTTCTAGTTCATGTAAAAAACAAAACGTACGACACGAAGCGATTTCATCTTTAAAATCATTGATATGAGAAATGGAAGCATGTTGTGTTCCCAAAACCGGAGAGTTATAATCAACCATCACAGTTAACCTGTAACTATCCAACGGCATGGCGATCATTTCTACTTTTCTTTCATCTTCACCATAATGGATGTTCTCTTTAACTACAAAATACTCTCTATCTGCGTCCTGTTCTTCAACTCCTACTTTTATTAAGGCATCAATAAACTGCTTAGCACTACCATCCATAATTGGAGTTTCGGCAGCATCTATTTCAATCAGAACATTGTCAATTTGAAGGCCCGCTAACGCAGCTAATGCGTGCTCAACAGTACCGATTCTTGTTCCGTTGATTCCAATGGTCGTTCCTCGTGATAGGTCAACTACATTATCAATATCAGCTCTAATAATAGGCTTATCGGCTAAATCAATACGTTGAAACTGGTAACCAAAGTTCTCTTCGGCAGGCTTGAAAGTCATTGTAACAGATTCACCTGTATGAAGTCCTACTCCTGAAATACTTATTGGTGCCTTAATTGTATGTTGTTTCACATTTAATAACATTAATTAATTCTAATTACTATTGTCTTTGCCGTTACTTCCATTCCCGTTCTTTTCCAATTCTAAAATTCTTCTTTCTAATTCTGGTAATTTTTTAAATACTACAAAGGATTTCATGTGGTCTTTAATTTCTATTGCCGGTGATCCCAAAAGAGCAGCACCCTCATTGTCGACATTACTACTTATTCCTGATTGCGCTCCTATTTTTGTATTGTCTGCAATAGTTATATGCCCAACTATACCAACCTGGCCGCCTATCATACAATTCTTGCCAATTTTAGTAGAACCTGCAATCCCAGTTTGGGCAGCAATAACTGTATTCTCCCCTATTTCAACATTGTGAGCAATTTGGATCAGATTATCCAACTTCACTCCCTTTCTTATAATTGTTGATCCAATTGTAGCTCTATCTATACTTGTATTAGCACCAATTTCAATGTTATCTTCTAAAATAACATTCCCTGTTTGTGCAACTTTTTTGAAAGCTCCGTTAGTTACTGGTGCGAAACCAAAGCCATCTCCGCCAATTACGACTGCCGCATGCAAGGTACAATTACTTCCAACTTCACAGTTAGAATAAACCTTAACACCTGAATGAAGTACTGTATTGTCACCAATCACTGCGCTGTCTCCCACGTAGCATTGTGGAAATATTTTTACGTTTTTTCCGATCTTGGCATTTTTACCAATATAACTGAATGCCCCAATATATATGCCTTCTCCAATTTCAGCAGTATCATCAATATAAGCAGGTTTATCAATCCCATTTTTATCAAGTTCATTGGAATTAAAATGAGTCAATAATTTTGACACTGCCTGATAAGCATCTTTAACCCGTATAAGCACAATTTTAACCGGGGTCTCAAACTCAAAGTCATTGTTTACAATGACCGCTGATGCTTTGGTTTCATATATATGCTGGGTATACTTGGGATTAGCTAAAAAGCTAACTGAACCGCTTTTCGCTTCCTCAATTTTTGATACTTTCTCGATGATTACATTTGGATCTCCTTCTAACGTTCCGTTAACAAGATCGCAAATCTCCTGCACTGTAAGTTTCATAGTCGGCAAAATTACGAATTATTTGTTATATTTTCTTAATTTAATCACTCATCCATGCCAATCTATTTTACCTATCCAAAATCAATACGATAAAATATAACATTTAGTATTAATCAGGTTTCTAAAAAATAACTAACTACCTGTATATCAGAATATTACAATCAAATAATTCCAAACTTTATATACATTAATACAATATAATAGCTTAAATTTGTGCCCTCCATATATGAAAACTTTATAAAAAACAGTTAAACGTGGAATTAACTTTACAAATATGGCAGAAATAAAAATACTATGGGCTGATGATGAAATTGACCTCTTAAAGCCCCACATTAACTTTTTAAATGGAAAAGGTTATCACGTAACTACTGCCACAAATGGAACTGATGCGATACAGCTATGTAAGGAAGAACAATTTGATCTTATCTTTTTAGACGAAAATATGCCAGGTTTAACAGGATTGGAAACGTTGTCAGACATCAAAAGTATGGAACCTGACCTTCCGGTTATAATGATCACTAAAAGTGAAGAAGAGCAAATAATGGATGAAGCTATTGGATCAAAAATTACTGATTACTTAATAAAGCCGGTTAATCCCAATCAAATTTTGCTAACAATTAAAAAAGTAGTGGATGATAAACGGCTGCGAAATGAAAAAACCACTTTAGACTACCAACAAGAATTCCGTTCAATTAGTTTATCCTTTAATGAACAAATTGACTATGAAGAGTGGATTACTCTATACAAAAAGTTGGTTTTCTGGGAGTTAGAATTACAGAATTTACCAGAGCCAGATCTCAACTCCATCCTAATGTCACAAAAAGAGGAGGCAAATTCAGTGTTCTTTAAATTTATTGAAAACAA
>JAESTI010000394.1 GCA_016763665.1 Bacteroidia bacterium
GTAATTACTGTAGAGGTTGTTGCAACCACAACTGACTTATCTGCTGAGCTGGATTTTGAATTTAAGAGAGTTGGTGGAGCTGCTGGCACCGGGTTAAGCACATTTGGTTTGGCATGGACAAGTAATACTGCATCAGCAGCTATTGTTAAGAGAGATTCTGCTATAAAACTTGTAGTTTTAGCAGCTAGCGATTACACGAGTATCACTACTCAGGAAGCGCTCAAAGCAAAAGTAGATAGTGCAACTGCAGTTGATGATTATCAAGGTGTATCCTCTTCGTCAAGCGGCACTTACGATGACGTTATTGCAACTATAAACGGCAGTACATATTACATGTTACATGTCACAACTGGAACTGTCTCAACTGATTCTTTAGGTACAACAATATCTATTGTTGGAAAGTATAAAAACTAACTGATATTTAAGGTTGAAATTAAAGGCCGGACTTAGCTGTCTGGCCTTTTTTGTGCCAAATTTCGTATCTTTGCATAGCTATGGAAGTAAAAATTGATCCAAATTCCGGATTTTGTTTTGGAGTAGAGTATGCCATTCAGCTTGCTGAAGAAGAACTTGAAAATGGGGAACTGTATTGCTTAGGTGATATTGTTCACAACAATAAGGAAGTAGAACGCCTTACTGCAAAAGGACTTAAGATCATTGATCATGAGGAACTTGAGAAATTAACCAATTGCACAGTTCTTATCAGGGCTCATGGTGAACCTCCGCAAACTTATGAAATTGCTTTAAAAAACGATATTCAATTATTAGATGCGAGTTGCCCGGTAGTTTTAAAACTTCAGTATCGCGTTAAATCTACATTTGATAAGATCTCCAAAAAAGGAGGACAAGTTGTCGTATATGGCAAAGAGGGTCATGCCGAAGTGAACGGATTGATTGGTCAAACAAAAAATCAGGCAATTATTATTACAAAAGAAGCCGATTTGGATAAGATAGACTATACTAAACCAATTGCATTGTTTTCTCAAACTACAAAGAGCATTGCTAATTTCTATAAAATAAGGGAGTTGATTGAGCAGCGCATAAAAGATAGCGGGAACCTTGAAGTTGTTGACCTGGAAATGAATGATACCATTTGTAGACAAGTTTCAAATCGAGACGAAGAATTAAGAAAGTTTGCTAAAGAACATGATGTGATCATTTTTGCAAGTGGAAAGAAAAGCTCTAATGGCAAAGTGTTATGCAAAGTTTGTAAAGAACAAAACCCCAATACTTATTTTATTTCCGGTATTGAAGATCTAAACCCTGAATGGTTTATTGGAGCAAACTCGGTGGGAATATGTGGAGCAACTTCAACTCCAATGTGGTTAATGGAAGAAGTGGGTGAAGCTATAAAGCATTTTGACGTACAAAAAGAGAATGTAGTAGTATAACTTTATTTATCTACAAATTACTGCTAAATTTGCTCATCTTAATCAATTCTTCTACTACTTTATCTTTTCATATTAGTGAAATTCTATTTTAGCGTTTGCTTAGTATTTGCACTTCTTGCTTCCTGTGTAGATCAAAGCGATATATCTGATAAAACTGTCTTTCACTATAACCAGCTTTCGGGTATAACTTCCTTAGATCCTGCATTTGCGAAAGATCAGGCAAATATTTGGGCTGTAAATCAAATCTTTAATGGACTTGTTCAGTTTAATGATAGCTTGGAAGTCTTGCCTTGTATCGCAAAAAAATGGGAAATTAAAGATGCTGGGCACACTTATATATTCTATTTAAGAAATGATGTATTTTTTCATGATCATGAATTGTTTAAGGAAGGGAAAGGGAAGAAAGTAACTGCTCATGATTTTGTGTACAGTTTTAACAGAATTATTTCACCGAAAGTTGCTTCTCCAGGAGCATGGATTTTTAATGATAAAGTAGTACTATCTGAAAATAGAATTGCAAGCCCATGGGGAGGAGTAAGGCATGCAGTACCTTTCGAAGCAATAAATGATACAACCTTCAAAATTAACCTGACAAAACCGTTCCCACCTTTAATGGGATTACTGTGTATGCAGTATTGTTCTGTAGTTCCTTTTGAAGTTGTCGAACAATTTGATAAAGAATTTAGAAACCTTCCAATAGGTACAGGTCCTTTCAAATTTGACATTTGGCGTGAAAACGTCTGTTTGATTCTCAAGAAAAATGAAAATTATTTTGAGTTTGATGGAAAGAATAAGTTACCATATTTAGATGCAGTTCAAATTTCTTTTATTCCCGATAAGCAATCGGCATATTTTGAATTCTTAAAAGGAAATATTGATTTCTTTTCAGGAATTGATTTGAGCTATAAAGACGAGTTGTTCACAAAATTGGGAACACTTCGACCGAAATACAAAGAGAAATTTAAGATCTCTACTCATTCATATCTTAACACAGAGTATTTGGGAATTCTTGTTGATCCGGATAATGAAATTGTAAAGAAGTCTCCTTTAAGGCTAAAAAAAATAAGACAGGCGATAAATTATGCAATTGATAGAAAGAAAATGATGACCTATCTCAGAAATAATATTGGGTATCCGGCTAATGCAGGCTTTGTCCCACGCGGTATACCTGCTTTTAGTGACACAGAAGTAAAAGGATATGAATTTGCCCCTGATACTGCATTGAAGTTATTGCGTGGAGCAGGTTTCCCTGAAGGTAAAGGACTGCCAGAGATTACTTTGTATACTAACAAAACATATCTTGATCTGTGTGAATTTATTGATAGCCAGCTAGATCAAGTGGGTATTAAGGTTAACCTAGACGTAATGCCTCCGGCAACTTTACGAAATGCTCGTGATAAATCGAAATTGGAATTTTTCAGAAGTTCATGGATTGCAGATTATGCTGATGCTGAAAATTTTTTAGCACTTTTTTATAGTAAAAATCACACGCCAAATGGTCCCAACTTTACACACTTTAGCAATGAAGAATTTGACAGTTTATATGTATTATCAATAGCTGAAGTAGATGAACAGAAGCGATATGAATATTATCACAAAATGGATCAGATCATTGTGGATGAAGCACCTGTAGTGGTCTTATATTACGACAAGGTTGTGCGTTTGTCCCATCACAATGTGTCCGGACTTGGAAATAATGCCATGAATCTTTTAACTTTAAAGCGAGTTAAAGTAAATTGATTTTTGATTTACGATTTCAAATTGACAATTTAAATTTCAAATCTGTAATTAAAAAATCTAAAATTTAAATTCTAAAATCTAAAATTAAAAGTGCCTCGATATAATTTAGCATATCTAAAAAAAATAGAAAGCCTTTTTAAAGAGGCGGGGTATAAAATACGTTATGAAAAGGGCAATTTTCGTTCTGGGTATTGCATTTTGGAAGACAAGAAAGTGGTTGTTGTGAATAAATTTGTTTCCGTAGAAGTAAAGATCAGTTTTTTTCAAAACATCATTACAGAGATCAAGTTTGATGAAGAAGTTTTAGAGCCAGAGTCGAAAGAATTTTATAATTCACTTTTAGAAACGGAAAAAAAGTGAAAGTAACATTTTTAGGAACCGGAACATCTCAGGGTATACCGGTTATTGCATGTGATTGCGAAGTCTGCCAATCAAAAGATCCTTTAGATAACCGCACCAGGTCTTCAATTATGGTAGAAACGGATGATAATGTTTTTGTCATAGATTCCGGCCCTGACTTCAGACAACAAATGCTTCGTGAAAAGGTTAAAAGTATTGATGCTATCATTTATACACATGAGCATAAAGATCATACCGCTGGTTTGGATGATGTGCGTGCTTTTAATTTTATACTTAAAAAAGAGATTGAAATTTACGGCCCTCAAAGAGTTCTTGATGCTTTAAAGAAACAATATCCATATATCTATGATAATCCTGATTATCCCGGGTTACCAAAGATCAATATCAACCAGATAGAAAATAAGGAGTTTGTTATAAAAGGAACATCAATAATTCCAATAGAGGTGTTACACTATAAGCTTCCTGTTTTTGGTTTCCGATTTGGAGATTTTAGCTACATAACTGATGCAAACTTTATAGCTGAAGAAGAGAAAGAGAAGATCAAGGGCTCTAAAGTAATTGTGTTAAATGCATTGAGAAAAAAGGAACACATTTCACATTTTACTTTACAAGAGGCCGTTGATTTGATGAATGAACTAAATCCCAAGGAGGGATATTTAATACACATGAGCCATCAAATGGGTATCCATCAGAAAATAGAAAATGAGCTGCCTGATAATATCCATTTATCTTATGATGGACTGCAGGTAGAGCTATAGCGTCATTTAGGTAGGTCATATTGAGTTTATCGAAATAATATATAGTAGGTTGCTGCAGAATTAGTCTGCATTGTTTCATTGTTCTATTGTTATGCGGTCAATACAATTCAACAATGGAACAATGTAACAATAGATCAATGATGTTTAAAAAGCAAACTGCTCCTTAAACTCAATTAGCTCATCCTTAAAACTCTTCTCGTTCCACTTTAAATAATTCAAAATTTTGCATGGTGTCTGCACCTTTATCTGCCTCATTTTCATGTTTTGGTTAACAAATAATGCTTCAAGTTCTGGATATAATTCTTTGATCTCAAAAACCACATCATTGATAGAAAAAACATGTTCTACAATATTATAC
>JAESTI010000395.1 GCA_016763665.1 Bacteroidia bacterium
CAATCATAAATATCATAACAATCAGCGTACTATTAATAACTACTTAAAAATATTATATATTTACTTTTCATAATAGAACGAATATAAATGATATCAATGAAAAAACTAATATTTATAATAAGCATTATTACTACTACTTTTCCTTTAATACTTTTTGCTCAAACTCCCGCAATGGACGAGGCTACGCTACTAATGAAAATTACTGATTATGATAATGTACCCGAACAAAATGCCATTTTAAAAATTATGGATCCGGACGATCCAAAGAAGGTAATATACAGGGACACATCTGATGTTGATGGAAATTTTTCAAGACCATTAATAGCCAAGCAAGGGCAAAATTACATTGCATTTATAGAGAAGTTCGGAGTAACATTTGAATTTGAAGCTGCAGACAAACAGATCCAAGTTCCCAGTATTGGGTATCCGGTTAACATGACACACACGTTTCGTATAAAGTTAATTGAGGGATATCAAAAAACTTACACCCTTGATAATGTATTTTTTGATACTGGGAAATCCACATTGAGACTTGAGTCCTATCCTGAATTGGAAGAATTATTTTTTGCTTTAAAAGGAAATGATAACATGACGGTAGAAATTGCCGGGCATACCGATAATGTTGGTGATGATGCGAGCAACATGAAGCTTTCACAAAGAAGAGCAAACGCAGTTAGAGGTTATGTAATTTCAAAAGGAATCAGTGCTTCAAGAATGATCGCTAAAGGCTATGGTGAAACACAACCAGTTGCTACAAATGAAACTAGTGAGGGCAGACAAAAGAATCGAAGAACGGAAGTAAGAGTTATTAGCCAATGAACATTTGGTAATGATCAAATATCAACTAAAAAACTCTCTATTAATTAAACTGGTTAAAGCTTACGTTTACTCATTATTACTGCTTTTTTTATTACTCATTATATCTTCATTTATCCCTGTTGGGGAAACTGCTTCTGGCGGAAGTGATCCAATTTCCATTTTTATTGCAGATAATGGAATCCACATAGACATAATTGTTCCGGTAAGAACTAAGGATTGTAACTGGAATGATAAACTAGATGTAAAACAATTTTGGGAGAGTAATATAGAATGTAATTACTTAGCTTTTGGATGGGGTGACCGAGATTTTTACATTAATACTCCGACATCGGAAAACTGGAGTTTTTGGTTCACTATTAAAGCCCTGGCATGGCCAACTCTGAGTGTAATGCATGTACAGGGATACTATAAAATGACAAAAAGTGGTAACATCAAAGAAGTCAAGATCAGCAAGTCCAATTATTTAAAATTAACAGCATTTATATTAAAATCATTTAAAGCTGACAACCAAGGAAATTTTCAATTTGCCAACAAAGGATATAATCATAATGATGCATTTTTTGAAGCTAATGGTAACTACACGGCATTTAACACTTGTAATTCCTGGGTTAAGGATGCTTTGAAAGAAGCAAAAGTAAAGACGCCTTTATGGGCAGGGCTTTCGTCTGCAATCATGTACCACCTTGAATAGTTATGAGGGATGAGTTATGAGTGATGGGTTGTAGACAGCAAAAACACGTGTCATTTTGAACGCAGTGAAAAATCTTGTTTCTTAATTATCACTATGTTACGAGATCCTTCATTTCATTCAGGATGACAGAAAAGTGTTTTGCGCAGCCTTTGTAGTAGAAAAAGGCAACAACCTATTGAGTAAACTTAATTGAGATTTAACAATATGACCTTTTGAGTAGCGTTTACATCTCCTGTCTTGAGTTGTACAATATAAACTCCTTGTGGCAATTTACTCCCTCCAAAGGAATCTCCATTCCATTGTGTTTGGTAAACATTAGGTACATGATAACTATTGACAAGTTCTGCAACTTTTCTACCACTGTAATCAATTACATTTATTTCGACATTAGTGGCTGTGGGTATCTCATATTCAATAGTCGTTTTAGAAGATATCATTGGATTAGGATAGATACTCTTTATAGCAAAGTTTTGAGGAATAGTTACTGTATCAGAATCTGATCGTTCCTGTTCAAATGAAAAACTAAAAATTCCATTACCATGTGTTCCAACTACTACTAAACTATCATACATTCGGGTTTTAACCATATGCACTACCACATTGCCAACAACATCTCCACCCTGTTGAGTCCAAATAGTTGAATCCCCATTAAGTTTAACAGTAGAATACATTCCTACACTGGTACCAGCAAAATAGACAGTTGAATCAGCCAGAGGTAAAATCCCAACCCAATTAACCGATGGTCCATTACCTGAACCATCCAGGTTTTCTTCCAAATTCCCACTAATTGATTTCCAGTTATTGCCTTTATCTTCACTGTAAAAAATGCTTACCACTTTATAGTTAGAAAATACAACTATTACATTGCTGTCATTAGAAGGATCTGCCGTAATACAACTCACATTTGCATCAGGAAACAAGTTGTTATCTGTTATTTCTACATTGTCATTATCCCCTGTATTCGCTGTGTCTAATCTGAAAACTCGACCACCTGTAGTTCCATAATACAATGTGCTGGTATCTCCTTTAGCCATTCCCAACGCAGAAATGCTACCTCCTCCGGCCAGGCTTCCTTTCAACTTCACCCAATTGGTATCAATGGAAGTATATTCATCGTTTGTTATTGGCATCTCATCTAAGTTGTCATTTCGCCAAATTCTACTCCCTGCAGCTATGTACATAATCCTATTATCGTTGGCATCCAAAATAAATGGATTTATAAATAAATAATTAGAAGTACCTGAAGGATCAATCCTTGTCAGACCTTCTACCACTCCACTATCACTGACTTGAAACTTGAAAGTTTTGCCGGATTGCCAGGAGAAATAATAACTTTTCCGTCCATTGGCAATCGCACAATAAGAACCATCTCCATAAAGAACGCTTTTCCAAAGTTCAGAATCATCCGTAGAATTAGTGAACCAGGTACCATTGTCTTGCAATCCTCCAACAATCATATCACTATTAGCATCTCCTTCTTCTATAGAAACTGTATAAAATTGGGATGTAACATACCCATTGTTTAATGACTCCCAATCTACTGTACTTGCCATGTTGTCGTTGGTTATAGCAACTCCGCCATCGCTTGCAGAGATCATTTTATCAGGATCTGAAGGTATAAAAATCAAATTGTGCTGATCAGGGTGATGGTTGGGATAAATGTAATTAGAGGGATTTACGGGATCACAATAATATCCTCCAATCCATTCATAGTTTATCCCAGACTCAAAACCGTCAAGAGAGCGATAAACATTTGTTCCTCCCAGAAAAACAATATCCGCATTATCTGGTTTTACTTTCACATACATGTCATAAGAGGTTTGGGAACTGTAACTCCCAAATTCAAAACTAAAGAATCCAGTACAACTACCCTCAGGTAAATTTTGTGATCTATCATCCCAATCTCCATCAGAGCCTGCACCATCACCTTGAAGATAAGTATACTTCCAAAAATTATGCTCACGGTTTCCGCTTTCCGGAGATTCTATTAAAAAATAAACTATATTTTCGTTTGAGGGTGCAATTCCCATCACTGTTCTTTCATAGGAATTTGGGAAACCACTAGGTGTGATTTCTGTCCAAGTTTCACCATCAGAAGATCTCCAATATCCTTTATCCTTTCCTTTGCTAATAGCTGCATAAAAAACACCGTCACTAGTCATTTCCATATCGCAATAATCCAAGGTGGTTGTGCTGTCCAATCCTAAAACTCCAGACCATGTGTTTCCACCATCTTCAGTTCTGTAAATACCATTCTCGACAGCAACCAATAAAACATCTTTGTCCGTAACTGAATGGTCTACCAAAATTTTCCAGATAATGTCAAAACCATTGGTTTCCTGTTCAGAAGGTGTATTGGAAATGGTAGAAGCAAGTTGAGCCCAGGATTTACCACCATCAGTTGATTTAAAAATTCCATCACCTAAAAAATAATTTCCTTCCCACCACGCTCCTGCACTATTTCCTTCTCGCTCTCCGGTTCCATGATACCAAATTTCTGTTTTACCAGGTCTTGTATCCTGAACAATACAAGTCACACTGTGTAACTGAGAAGCGTCAGTGGTTTGTATCCAGGATTTTCCTTGGTCTTCTGACCTCCACATACCTCCAGAGACTCCTCCTGCAAGGAGAATATTTTCATCATTTATATCCATTGCCAAGCCCCTTGTTCTTCCTCCAACATTATACGGGCCTCTGGGAATCCATTTACTTGCATTACTATTGGTCTTGCCTGATTGCGTAGTAAAGCTTTTAGGAAGGTCACTAGCAAAAGCCAGTTCCAATGCTCTCATATTTCTTGGGATTTTTCCTGTTTTAGGGTCCACTAATCTTTTCATCTCGTATTCAATACGGGCATCAGGATTATCAGGAGTTTCTTTTGAAAAAGCAGGAAATATTTTTTTTGTTGAAGAAACAATTCCTGGTTGCTTGCTTTCTTCAACATGTATCAATATTGAATTGATGAGAATCAGTAAAAGAAAGGATGTGATTAATAGCTTTTTGATCATATTCCTATAATGCACGACTTAAAAGCCGACTTCCATTTTTCGAGTGCAATATAAAAAAGAAGGGGCGTATTACCATACACCCCTTTAACTATCACTGTGAAGAAATATTCTTAGTCTATCAATTCAACACTTCGTTTTATGAAGTTGTTCAATTCTTCTCCTTTTAACATGTTCTGTGAAAGTAAGGCCAAATCCATTGCTTGTTTAACGATCTGACCCTGTTTCTTCTCTTTCGGCTCCATTAAAATTTTTTAAACCAAAGGATGATTTGAATTTACAACCAAATTGAATTGCTCTGGCATATTTCCCATATAATCCATTCCTCCTCCTAAAGCAGCCATATCTTTCATCCTTCGGGAGAATTCAGGTTGAGTAATTACAATAGGTTGATCTTTAGTAGTTAAACTTTCAAATGAAATCGTATATTTTTCTTTAGGAGCAATCTTTTCAATAATTGGCTTTAGTTGATCCTTTTCTTTATCAGTTAACTTAGATTTTTGCTTATCATCCTTATTGATCAAATTATCAACTGTATCAGAATCAACTCTGGCAAATCGAGCCTTATCCAACTTCATCTCAACCGCATTGATGAAATGGTTATCAGCTATTCCATCAAACAATAATACATCATAGCCCTTGTTTTTAGCTGTTTCTATATAGGTAAATTGCTCTTCCTTATTATTGGCATATAGGTAAATTACATTTTTATCTTTATCTGTTTGCAATGGTTCGATCAATTTCCGGTACTCTTCAAGTGTGAAATATTTGCCTTCTGTATTTTTTAACAAGCAGAATTTTTGAGCTCTTTCATAGAATTTATCATCCGTCATCATACCGTACTCAATGAACACTTTGATATCATCCCACTTGTTTTCAAAATCCTTTCTGTCTTTTTTAAACATTTCCTCCAATTTATCAGCTACCTTCTTGGTAATATGACTGCTGATCTTTTTAACATTTGGATCACTTTGTAAAAAACTTCTTGAAACATTCAGTGGAATATCCGGAGAATCAATAACACCATGAAGCAACATCAAAAACTCAGGTACAATACCTTCAACTGAATCAGTTACAAAAACCTGGTTGCAATAAAGCTGTATTTTGCTTTTCTGAACTTCAAAATTGTTCTTTATTTTTGGAAAATAAAGAACTCCGGTAAGGTTAAATGGATAATCTACATTAAGGTGAATCCAGAATAACGGGTCTTCACTTAATGGGAAAAGTTCCTTATAAAAGTTTTTGTAGTCATCGTCTTTAAGACCTGTTGGTTTTTGAGTCCATACAGGTTTAGGATTGTTAATAATTCTACCGTCATGTTTAATTTCAACCGGTAAAAACTTACAATACTTTTTAAGCAGCAATTCGATCCTGGCTTTTTCGCTATATTCCTTGGACTCTTCGCTTAAATAAAGTTTGATTTCTGTACCCCTATCCTTTTTCTTATCTGTATCAATCGTATAGTCAGGTGATCCATCACAAGTCCATTTAACTGCTTTGGAAGTTTTTTTATGTGATTTAGTAATCAGTTCAACTTTATCAGCTACCATAAATGCAGAATAAAAACCTAATCCAAAGTGGCCAATTATACTTGCTTCTACTTTGTCTTTGTATTTTTTAATAAAATCCTCTGCACTGGAAAATGCTATCTGGTTTATGTATTTTTCAACTTCAGCCTCAGTCATTCCAATACCATTGTCTTTTATAGTAAGGGTATTTTTCTTCTCATCTACTTCGATCTCTATAGTTAAATCTCCTAATTCACCTTTTATATCCCCAACAGAAGACAACGTTTTTAACTTTTGAGTAGCATCTACAGCATTTGACACTAATTCTCGTAAGAATATCTCATGATCTGAGTATAAAAACTTCTTTATTATCGGGAAAATATTATCGGTTTGAACGTTTATTTTACCTTTTTGCATTTTTGAAAAATATTTGAATGTAGTTAATCTGATTTCACACTACTAAATTTTACAAACCTTGTGCCAATAAGGCATTTCTGACATAATGTCATCTATTACATAACATAAATGTACCTAAAATATGGTATTTACTTTTTAAAGATTATTACGTATCTTTGGATATTGCAATTATTTGTGACAATAACAGCCATCGAGAAAGCACTTTCTCACTAATTATTTTGAGTCTATTGATATTGTAATCTATTGATTATTAAAGTTTTAAGGTATTAATTCTATAAACTATTGGGACAAGATTTATTTCGAACCTAAATGTTTAATTTGACAAGCTACTATGTTATGAGTTACTTTTGTTATAGGGTTGTTAGTCAATTAATGATAAAACCTGAAAAGCCATAGTCATGAAAAAAGTAGTCAATATTCTTATCACTCTTACCGTTTTATGGTCAATCAGTGCAATTACCGTGTTTGCCAGAACACCAGGTAATTCCAGACCAGCAGGTACTAATCCAGATCCAAGTGAAACTCAAATGACCAATGAAGTACATGACGGTACTGTGGTTAGATTTTTCAGAAAATTCGCATTTGGTTCAGGATCCTCCGAATTACACGATTTACCAATGTATGTAAATGTAAAGGATAATAAGGATGGAAAAATTTACGAATCATTACAACTTAAAGGATCTTTAGCTGAAGGCGAACAGATCAAGTTTTACCTTAAGGGTGAAAAGGTAATGGTAATTGAAGACAATAGGTCTGTAGTTGATGAGCCGCAAGAAATATATACTGGTACCGTAATTCGTTTCTTCAGAAAATTTACTTTTGGTTCTGGAAGTTCAGAGTTGAATGACCTACCAATGATGGTTAACGTAAAAGACAGCAGGAACGGAACCGTTTATGAATCAATGCCTCTTAAAAATTTCCTTAAGGAAGGAGCCGTTGTTAAATACTACATAAAAGGAGATAAGATCGTTATCGTAGAAAATTAATTAGCTTATTCTTTCTTTTCTAGAACATTGCTCTTACTTGTACACTTCCTGTGTGTATCATATTAATATCCTCTGATTTTCTTCCATTGTAATTGATACTTAACTGCATGTTATCATTCAAATGTTTTTGAAATGATATTTGCCAGGTTATATTATTTCCTGCTTTAAGCCCATCTAACATTTCAAAATATCTTGGTGAGTTCTCATCACCGGTATAATTAATTCCAATATAACTGATCTTACCATTCAAATTTCCCTTCTTCAATTTTGCGAACCTAAATTCTGACCCTATTTCCTGACTCAGGGATTTCTCACCCCCTAAGGAAACTATATTGCTCTTAGCCCACCAATCATAAAATAAAGTGATCCTATACTTAGTGTTTGGTTGTATGCTTATTTGTGGACTTACCTTTTGAGATTGTATGATATAATTTTTGGTTGGAGATATTTCCGATGTTAACACTTTATCTCCATCTTTTAAGCTCAAATTCAAATTAACAACCTTAGATAGATTCCATCTTATTCGTAATGAATATTCATTTAAACTTCTTGAATTAAATCCGGAAAGTAACAGAATTTTATTTCTACTATCATTAAAGTTGAAGTCAAACCCCCATTTAGGATTCGATCTGTTAAAGAAAATAGAATTTCTAATAATAGAATTCAATGAAAGTAAAGAAGTATCTGAAACATTTAGAATAAGCGGATTGTATTGTACGGCAGGATCAGTATCCTGGGTTTTTCGATCTATTTTTAGAATTGCCTGATCAGAAAATCTGGAAATAAATTTCTTAATTCCTGTTTGACCTCTCCATAAAGCAGCGGGTTTCAAATATAGAGATTGTGAAAATTTATTGGTGAACGATTCAATATATTCGTTAGTTGGAATAATTATCCTAATATAATCTCCCGGCTCTCCTGCACGAGCAATCTCATACTCTTCAACATCATTAAAACCATTTTCATTGGCATCACCTGTGTAAATAAATACTCCCCGGCCATCTATAACTCTTTCAAAAGTTATTAATCTCTTTTGCTCCTGACCAGTTCCCAGTTCATAGTACGTTCTGAGCCTAAGAAAACCTTTCCGCAATGTAGTATTGTATTCAACCCTGCTAAGCAATGATTTGTCGGGTTGTATTGCAGAGAGAGTGGAATTAGAAATTGTCAACTCACGATAAGTTGCGCCTACTCTCAATTGGTTTTTGGTATTATTCATCAATTCAGTTTTGAAATTAAAAGTCTTACCAAGTGTAGTGGAACTAAATTGATCATTGAAAGGAGCATAGTCTTTCCTTTGCGTATAGTCTAATTCAAATTTATTTTTTAAAGAATCATTATTTCTGAGATAAATTTTATAAAGATCATATTTAAAACTTTTGTTGCTAAGTTGGTTGCTTGCCAGGTCAGTAATTCGATTCTCTTCAAAATCCCCCTTCAGACCAAAAATCCAATATTTGAATGTACGTGAGACATCAACCATTGGCCTGATAAATTGAGTTTTAGAATTTGACAATGTTGCATTCAATAAACTTGACCTCGTTTTAAAATGCAATTTTTTCCAGCGAAGATCTGAAAAGATCGCATTTTTATTTGCATTATAAATGGTTCCTTTATTAAATGAGGTGAACTTGTAATTTACGCGTCCGGTGTTTTGTTTGCTTAGCCCAACATTGATCGAACTTATCAATTCATCTTCCAACTGCTGAATGCCATTTAAGTTCCAATCTCGGGTAAATTCAATTGGGCGATAATTCTCAATGGGCTTGAAATATTTATCTACATACTCTGCATGTATCCTGGTTTGAAATATCCACTTTTTAGAGTTTTTGGTGCTATCTGCTTTACTCTTGCCCAAAGTTCTCTTAAAATTATATGACAGTTTTAAAGCTTTTCCAACATCATCAGAGCCATGTTTTTTAGAAAATTGATTGATATCATTATTGCTTAACGCAGATTCCAAGGTCAAAATTGAGTTCTCTGAGAAGGTGTATTGTGCACCCAAAGTGTAAAGTTGTTGTTGCTTGGGAGTAATCAACAATTTAATCGGTTCATAATCACCTTGTGGAATTCCGGCAACGGGAGTTTTCCACTCAAATATTCTACCGTTTATAGAAGTGATCTTTTGTTTGTAATTCCCATTATTGTCTCCCACATACGAAAATGAAGACTGGTACAAGGCCAAATTTGGATCAGTAGAATAGACCAACACTGAATCATAACTTATGAATCCACCTACAATGGAATCGTAGTGAACACTGTCCACCAGCTGATACATAACACGATCAGTAATAAACCCCGTGCTATCAATACTTTTAATAAGTGCGTTTTGAAGACTGTCTCCAACTTGCTCCAAAAAATCTTTTTGCGAATCGGAAATTTCCTGTTCAAATGGTTTGTTTTTATTATCCTGCTCTGAAACCATGTTAAAACTGATCTTCAACTTATTTCGTTCATACTCATTTGTTAAATGCAAAAGTGATCGGACATAGTTTTTATCAGAATATTCAAATTCAATAATTACCCTGCTGTCTTTGGTAATTAATCTGTTGGCTGTAAAGGTTATTTCCGCTGTATTGTAATTGATAGTGTAATCATGTTCTTCACCTCGCACCATTTTCTCCCCATCTATGAAAACCCTTTCTGTTCCGGATAGTACGATAATGAAAGTTTCACCATTATTACCAAGTAACCGATAAGGGCCTTGATTTCCTTCTTCTATTTTTATCTCTTGTTTGGAATATTTCCCTTTAGAAACAGCATAGCTTGCTGATGTTTTCATGTATTCTTTCGATGAGATCTTATATTTTTTTGAGCTAATGCTTCCTCCCTGAACTTTTTTGTTCAATTTCATGAAATAACCATCCTGGCTATTTACAGCAAAATCCCCCACAACCATAGATCCTTTAGTATGCTTCAATTGAATGAATACTTTATCAAATTCCTGTAATTGCTGTGTATTTCCTTCTGGTTGAAAGGGTATATTCGCATCTGTAATGGCTGCAATAATCTCCATATCATCGCTCAATTTTCCAGCTAATTGCAGATTTAAGTGTGAATTAACCACAAGATCTTGATTGTTACCAATTGTAATTCCTCTTGCGATGCTGCCGTTTCTTTTCAACTCTCCAAATCCGAAAACATCCTCTTCGCTTTTATTTTTATAACTAAAGAAAAATGGATTTTCAATGTACTCCTCATTCTTATCAATCAAGCTTGTCGGTTTTTTATAAAAATGACTACCAAATGCATATGGCAAAACCCGATAACTTACCTTAAATGAATCTATCTCAATTTTCTTGACCCATTTAAAAATTGAATTGGAAAAGTTTATATGATAAACTGAATCAGGAATAACATTGCCATCAGTATTTTGAATAATGACTGACCCGGGGATAATACTTAGGGAATCAAGTTTAACTGAATCACCAACAAATTGAACAGTTTTAGACTTTAGATTATTAAAATCCTGAGCCGTTAGTTGGGCTGAGACAAGAAAACCTATGATAATTAGATATCTTTTAGGAGAACTTAGCATGCACTTCCTCAATTCGTGTAATCGTTGATTCGAGTATTCGTTACTATTCGCGTTATCCTTAAAGGATAATAAGTCACTACTAATATAACGATAATAAGAACGTTTTTGTGTGAGTATTTTACGAAACCCTCCAAGGGTTTTAAACCCTTGGAGGGTTGGATTACAGAAGGCTATGAGCGTTAAAATGCAACTACAGATGCTATTAGAGTACTTAAGAATTTAAAAGTTTATATATAAAAGTTAAAATTTTCCTATCACCTCTTTTAATAATTCGTCTTCAGCTTCAATAAGCGGATCATACCAATCTGCCTTTTTGCGTGCCCAGATAAACCAGTTTCCTAAATCTTCTGAAATAACATTGTTTACTGCAACATCCGCTTCTACAGCATCAATATAGTCACGAAGCATCTTTGCCTCCTGCCAGCGTTGTACCTTTTGCAGCAGCATCTTGAAATCTGATAATTCCCTTTCTTTCCTTTGTTCAAGCTCCTGTTGAATCTGTCGTTGTTTTTCTCTTTCCTTCCTGTCTGTCTCACATTGTAACCTCCAGGCTTTCAGCTCCTTCCCTTCCAACTCAACCCTGGCAAGTATTTTAGATAACTGATTTTCTAATGGCTGCTTGACGTCTGTCCACTCTGTAGGGCGATAAGACGGGCCCATTTTAATATAAAGCATTCCTGTAAGACTGTACTGCGCTTCCGAATAGTATTTCCCTTCAACCATTGTTCTTTTCCTTTTTTCCCTCATGCTGATTTGGATTTCCTCTCCTTCAACGACTAAATAAGTTTCACCATATTTAAGCCTAATTTGATGATTCCGGGCTTGGATAAGCTTAATGAATGTATCCATTATCCGTGGTGCACGCCCAATGGTTTTTGGAGAGACGCTTATATCTAAGCCTTCGTATTTACAAGTTACCCACCCATCAAAACCTTTATCTTTACTATTCAGTGCTTTTTTTGCACTTACGATCAAATTATCTGGTGAAGAAAGCCTTGCAGGAACGGTCAATGATAAACTTGGGTCATCCTCAATTTCCTTTTTCAAAATGTTCAAGGGAGATTGATGTACACTATTATCTTCGCCCTTCTTTCTCGGTAATAATATAACTTCCTCATCGCCTGTATATTCTTTAGGCAGTGTTTTAACAGTAACGGATTTCCCATATTTCAGTTTTGCCCAATGACCAGCTTTTGGCAGTGGGATGTCCATTTTTACACAAAGCTTCCGTAGTCCTGTATCAGATATGCAATACTTTTTTGAAAGCTTCAGCATTGGTTCAGACCAAACTATGTTGTAAAGCTCTTTGCGGGTTAGTTTTACTTCGTTCATATCGGTATTATTTTTAGAGTTTATCGGAAAAACAAAACTACAAAAATATACGCACATATAAACTGAGCATCTATGAATTTGTACAGTTGTATTGGAATATTTGGATCAACTTTCATATAGGTTGCCTACAAAAGCTTATGTCCCTTCAGAGTCTCTCGAAGGGAAACACTAAGGGAATTTTAGGAATAGTCATACTGAGTTTATCGAAGTATTTATCAAGGCTTTATACTGTTAGTCTTCGATAAACTCAGACTGATATACGCTATTCGTGATACGATTCCCAATTTATTGGAAGAGGAGTCTTGTACGAATATTGCTCTAAACTAACTAGATCCTTCATTTCATTCAGGATGACAACAGGTAAGTTTCGAAAGCAAATTGCTAATGAAATCGTTTTATGCAAACTTCTTTGTCTAGCACTCCATTGTTCTCCAAAAAATCCACAAAATGTTTGGCAAAAAAAGGTGCAAGTAGTGCTCCTTTGGTACCCATGCCGTTAAAAACTCCTAATTGGGGATGGTTAGGATGTAATCCAATAAAAGGCCTTCTATCTTTTACTGTTGGGCGGACTCCAGCTTTGTGATCGATAATTTCATAATTAACTTTCAGAAGATCGTCCAATTTCTCTATGAGATCGGTTTTGGCTTTATCTGTAGGATCATTAGACAGGTCATCCCAATCAAAAGTGGAACCTACTTTATATAGATCATCGCCAACAGGTAATATAAATATTCCTTTATTGATCATTTCGTTCATTTTCAACTCAGGAATTTTGACTACAAGAATTTCACCCTTGGCAGGGACAAAAGGCAACCAATTGAAATATGGATTTTGTTTTGTACTTACCCCTTCGCAAAAAATTACACACTTAGCCTGAATATTCTTCCACTCAACTCCATTTGCCGTAATGATCATTTCATTGTAATCATAATTATCTTCAATAAATGCATCGTTCTTGATTAAATAATCCTGATAATTTTTTAATAATGTAGACATATTAACATGCATTCCTCCTTTTATCTCTCCATATCCAAAGGGAAGTTGGATCTTGTCTTCGTAATCGCTATGTGTTTGTGAAGACACAAACAAAGGCGAAGATTCCATATAATCTTGCATTTCCTCGGTTTCAAATTTAGCCAACCAATCATTTTGTTCTTTTACACTTGAAAATACCTTGAGGATAGAGAGTTCTTTTAGAAACTTCGTTTCCAACTCATTCTCTAATTTTAAATACGTTTCTTTAGCAAAAGGAATTAGTGTGTCTGCTTTCCAGGTTTTTACAAGCCTTCTACCTGTAACCGGGTTAATAATTCCACCTGCAATTTTAGAAGTGGTGTTCTGTCCGTTATCAATAACTAATACCTTTTTGTTGGATTGAATAAGAAAATAGGAAAGAAGAGTCCCTGCAATTCCTTGACCGACTATTAAATAATCAACTGCTTTCATGAAAATTGAACTACTATGGGCTTAAGGCCGGTAAATTTGATTGCAACTGAAAGTCGCCTGAAGAATTGAATAACGAATAACGAACATTCGAATAATGAATAACGAAATAATTTTCATAAAAATTAATATTGTTACTCTTTTTTTTTGATTTCAACATTCAATATTCCTTGTTCTACTGTTCAATATTCAATACTAAAGTGTGAGATTTCACCCATTCCAATAACTTGAAATTAAAACCCTCCTCCGGCACCACCCCCACCAAATTGCCCTCCTCCAAATTCCATTTCTGATTTTTCTTCTTTTGGGACATCGGTATCTCCCATAGTTTGAGATATCAGATATGCTTCAGCGTCAACGTTTCCCCATTTACTATTCAATATCTGATGATGGGTATAACCAAACTTCGGTTCTTTTAAATATTTGATCACGAATATTGCAATCCCCAACATAATGGCCCCTGCTAATGTTAATGTAACCTCAGGGTGACCAAGACTGTAATAATACTTTAATGTGAAAACAGCTAACCCAACAGTTAGTAGTGCAACCCGTATTAACAATATATCCTTTCGTTTTATACCAAAGTAAAAATAAGCCAATGGGATAATAACTGTTGTAGCATGGAATAACCAAGAAAGTGGAATGTCTGCTGTAGCATTTGACCCCAATAAATTCACGGATAACTCTTTTACCACAAGATAATTACCTCCTAAATAGAACATCAATAAACTCAGCACTTCGCAAATGGTAATGCAGTCTTTCCACGGCTTTAGTTCTCTTATATCCTCGATCTTTTTTATCTGAAAATAGAGTATGGCGGAAATTAACATCACAACAAATGGAAGAATAGCCATACCAAAATCTTCAAATTCATAAAGTATAAAAAACAACATCCCATATAATCCTAGAAATGAAACAGCAGTTAGTAGTTTATCAGTAAAGCGCAAGGCACAACATATAGAAACGATTAGAGGAAACATTATGTAAAGGTAGACTGGAAGGTTATCTGAAAAAATGTCAGCTTGTATAAAAACAATACCTGAGCTAAATGTAACAAGTGAATAATAAAGCAGCATATCATCTACCCCGGAACCAAAATGATGTTTCCCATTTACAATGAATTTCTCCAGAATAGCATAAAATATTACGCTTTGGGTCATTAAATAAATTCCCCAGCCCATTTCATCCATTGAAAACAATGAAAATGAAAACAACCCAATAAGTGAGACAATTAATACAAGTGTCAACAAAAACAAACCAATCCTAACAAATATATTGGGGATATAAAGAGGTGTTTTTAGTTTTTCAAGAATTGCATTATACTCATTTCTGGAAATGATTCCACTATTAAGCCATGATTTAACCGCTTTTGCATCAGCTAAATTTTCCAACCAATCCGAAGGATAAATTAAAAAGCTAGTTAGTTTCTTCATTTTCCTCCTTTCTGGCCATCAACTTTTTATAATTCAGTAAAAACAAAATCAAGCCTATACATGAAAAAACAAAATAATAAAGCCAAAAAGCATCCTTAATCAAATCAAGACACATATAGGTAAATCCCACATAACCAAAAATTACCGAATACAATAAAAATAAAAACGACTGCTCTTTTTTAGCATAATAAATACCTCCGTAACAAAAAACACCCAATAATATGAAGTACAACAAATCCAGATCTTGATCAAACATAGCAGCGAGACATGATGTAAATAGAATGAGCGAACTAAAATTCAAATAAGAAAATGTGAAATGATTTTTGATGTTCTTTCTATCCAAGAACATGGCTAAAACCGTAATTGCAATTCCAAATATCAATCCAATCGTAGATAATTCTGCGTAGTTAAAAATATTACTTTCATACCAGCGAACTGGGGTAACTGCTAAACCAAAAAATGATGCCAACCCTACAACACCTAAGGCTAATACGCCCCTATGATCAAAAAAGTAAGCAGTTAACAAGAACCATATTGCTGCAATTAAGCTGGCTGCTTCCAACCTATCTCCAAATATCTCATATTGATATTGTAGATACGTACCAAGTGATAAGAAAGGTAAACTACCTAGTAATAGAGAATAATCTTCAAGTAAGTTTTCTTTTTTAACCACATCGTTAGAATACGGTTGCTTTTTGTAATAACAATGGGCGTAACATCCAATCATAAGCAAAGTGATCAAAGTAATTATCGAAATGTGTCCAATACTATCAATGTTATTGTAGATTAGAATTCCAACTCCAGTCGAAAAAAGGAGTACCCCTAGATAAAGTAAGGTTCTTAATTCATAGAAAAGAGAAACAATTTGCTTTGAATAAATTGCATTCAAG
>JAESTI010000004.1 GCA_016763665.1 Bacteroidia bacterium
ATTAATATAGTTTTGAAAGAAATAGCCCATTCTTAATTAACTAAAAACCCCGTACACCACAAAACTCATGAATGCTCTGTAATGCACGGGGAGTGAGGGATATATTTTAGCGCTTAGCAGTGCTGGCAGGTGAAAGGTTTTTAATTTGCAGATACTCAAATTCTTTTGCCTGAGTTATATCGATGCATTTAGTAGAATGTCCAAAATCACTAAATGAAACTTCTCCAAGTATAAAATTTTCCACTTGGGAGTAGTCATATTTTGCGAGGTAAATAAGTTTTACTTCTGAACAGTTATAGGTGATTATATCTTGTATATCAGCAAACAAAGGGATCTGTATTTTTTCAATATTCCCTACAAGATCCATCTGATAAATGGTTATCTCGTTTACGTTTTGAGTATTATTGAATTGAATAAAGAGAATTTTATCTTCAACTGCCTTCGTGATTCCGTTGTTCGCGCTTAGGCCTTCTATTTCCTTTTCCCACACTTTTTGCATCCTGTTATTCAGGTAAGTGAACTTGTTGAGATTTCTTATTAGAAAACCTCGATCTTTAAGTTCGGTGACTTCTTGTTCGGAGAGAGATGGTAAATTATTTTCTTTGGTAGTAAAAGAAGTAGCAAGTAGCAGAATAAGAAAGATGGAAATTAGTCTCATTTCCTTTTGGTAGTAAATTTGGTGGCAAAAATAGGAGAGGGGTAATTGAAATCATCAATTGGGTTATTAACAAATAACAGATGTATGTATTTGTTTTAAGTATTTTAATGAGGTATTCTTTTGGTAATCAGAATAATAACAAAAAAGCGGTGATTAATTAAAACCACCGCTTTCGTTTTTATTCATGTTAATAAGTTCTATCTCATAATAACAAGCCTGTTATATTTAATTGGTATTCCATCAACCAATAACATACAAGAATAGATTCCTCGATCATAATTATTTCCATTGAAGTGATATGTATTACTTCTTGGATCCAACTCAATGTTCTCAACTATTTTACCTGTAATGTCTGTAATTATAAGTTTAGAAGACTTAATATTTTCAGGTAACATATACTCAATGGTTGTATTATAAGTAAATGGATTTGGATAAACATTGAATGTAACACTGTTGACTATTTCTTCAAATATTCCAATAGCAATTGTATCAACAGTGATCATTATTGTTGCTGTATCAGTACATAAATTCAAATCCATCATGGATAATGTAACATTGTAGGTTCCTGCTGATGAGTAACTGTGCGTTGGGTTTTTTTCTAAGCTTGTAGAGTCATCTCCAAACGCCCAAAAGTAACCCAATATGAAACCATCACTGCTCGAGTTGTTAGTAAAAGTAATCATCTGACCAATTCCTACAGTTTGACTACTTACGCTAAAATCGGCATTGGTATTATCGCAAAGTGAACTTGTATCACTTGGGAAAATCAACAAGGTAGCAGTGGCAGAATCTAAACAACCAAAGTCAGTTGTTGCAGTTAATGTTACAGTGTAAGTTCCTGAACTGGAATAAGTATGAGTTGGATTTTGGTCTGAGCTTGAATTTCCATCACCAAAATTCCAATTCCAGCTATTTACAGAACCTAAGGCATCTTCAGAATAATCAGTAAATACAATTTGTTGCCCTGCTTGTCCTATTCCAAAAAATGCATCACTTTCAAAATCAACGTACAAACTATCGCAAAGATCAATTGTTGACGGATCAGTTCCAATAATAACCGATAAACTGGTAGTATCACTACATCCTTCAATATTCCACACAACCAAAGTAATTTGATAAACTCCAGAATCGGCATAAGTATGTTGCAAAGATGCGTTATCATTCCATGAAGAATTTCCATCACCAAACATCCAGTATGATGTTACAATATTTACGGAATTATTTGTAATACCAACCGGAGTAGATAAATTAGCAACATAATTTGTATCCAAATCAAAGTTTGCGACTGGTACTTCATACACTTCAAATGAAATTGTATCTGAACCGGTTCCGCAAGAGTTATAAGCGTATAAAATCACTTCATATAGTCCGGGAGTATCAAAATAATGAGTTGGAGCGTCTTCAAACGAAACAGTACCATCGCCAAAATTCCACATTAAATAGTCATAATTTCCTACGTAAGAATTAAATGACTTGTAATTTCCGGCACAAATGTCATTGCCACTTTCATCCCAGGCATCTACTTCAGGAACATTATTACTGTTCACATTTACTACCAAAGAATCCGTTGCTGAGTTTGCACATCCATTGGTGGTGGTTAACACTACAGTGTAAATACCATTGCTGAGGTAGCTTACCGTAACATTTTTATCAGTTGAAGATGTTCCATCACCGAAATCCCAATCATATACAACACCGCCAAAACCCAATAGATCAATTTGGTCTCCCGGGCAAACCCATAAAGTGTCTCCATCTTCATCCCAAGTAAGAATATCGGCATTTGCTGGCGCACTACTTATAACCCTAACGGTGTCATAAAAAACTTTAATTCCTCCACATTCATTCTCCACAGTTACTTCAACATTATAAGTTCCATTGGCACCATAAACGTGTTTACCAATAAATATTTCATCAATTAATGTTGATGTGAAATCCACGGTTCCATCTCCATAATCTACATTATAAGTATTTGAAGTACTGGGCTGGTCATCTCCAAACACCATATAATCTAACATATAAACAGTATCACTACTGCAAACAGAATCAGGGTAGTGCGCTATATATGCCATTGGATCTACATTACCGACATAAATTTCAGCCCAGTTAGCTGTGTCATTTCCACAATCGCCATAAGCAACTAACATAATATTATAGGTTCCTGCATTAGCGTAAGTATGGTTAGTGTATTCGTCTGTTGATGAAGTACCATCACCAAAATACCATCTTACATAATTTGCATCCCAACTCCAGCTTTCAAAATTTACACTACCACCGGGACAAATAGAATCAGGATAATAATCCATATCAGCGCTTGGATAGTTGCAGCTATCTTGTCCATCGGTTATATAAATAGTATCTGAATAAGAATCCACTGGTCCGCAAGGACTAACCATGGTTAGTGTAACAATATAGGCACCAGTGTCATTATATATCATTGATGGGTAAACTGAATAAGTAGTATCCCCATCGCCTAATTCCCAGATATAGGTCAATTCCCCATCATAATCCCATGGCCAGAAATCAATGGAGGTACCTACTGTATAATCACCTGTTGAATAAAAACCAGCTGTAAAATATTGATTGGTATCTTCCTTTACGGTAACATCCCCGTAACTTGTGTCAGTATTTCCGCATCCATTTGTAACAATAAACATAGTTGAGTAAGTTCCCGTATCTGCATAAGCATGAAGCAAACCATCTTTATTTGAAGGAAAATTATCACTGTTACCATCTCCATAATAAATTGTTGCTGAAGAATATGGATTATTTATGTCAGCAGAAAAATATCCATCTTGTCCAGGACATATTTCCATAGGTGCATTGTATATTACCATTAGTGAATTACTATCACTTATGCTTACATCATACGTACTAATGGAGTTATTGCCACAAGTATTTGTGAGATGCAATTCCACAGTATAAGACCCAGTATCGGCAAAACCAAAAACAGTTGTTTCAGTATAAATCGTATCATTATTTGCAACCCAATAAAAATCCATAAGGTCATCCGGTTCAGCATTGCTATAAAAATATATGGAATCTCCAGGGCAAGCGTTATTTCCTGAAGCATAAATTGTAGCATTTGGAACAGCATTGGAATCAACAACTATTTCCTGGACCAAGGTATCAGCACCACAATCTGACTCTAAAATCAAGGTGATATCATAAATTCCGTCAAAATCATAAGTGTGATACATACAACATGTTCCTGAAGTATCTGTTCCATCACCAAAATCCATAGAATAACCCCATGCTTCTCCCTGGTATGCTATAAAAATATCATCTCCGGGGCAAATTGTATCAGCGGATTGATAAAAAGAGCTTCCTGTACCGTCGGCCCATATATACTCCAAATCAGAACCAACTAAACTATCAGAAGAATTATAACCTAACACGTATAACATAAATTCTCCTGGTTCAGTAAGAGTTAAATTTGGTTCGAAGCCAGTAGAAATGGTGTCAAACTCCTCGGTAGCTTCTTCATATACTATCCATAGAAAATTAATTCCTGCTGTGTCACTTGTATTAGTGATTTCTATTGATAAAGGCACACATCCACTATTTGTATCTACAGAAAAACTGATGTTTTGTGCTTTTAAAGAAGTTGCTCCAAACAACAAACAAATAATGATGAGTCCCCACCCTAAATTAAATTTAGATAACGCTGTTTTCATGATGCTATAATTTTTTGATTTTAAACTAATTTTTGAGGCAAATGTAGGTTTGGAAGTATATACGAGCCAAACAATTATGCTCTTTTTGCGTATTCTATATTTTTATTAAAATATTGTATTTTAGATATTATTTATATATAAATTAGGAGTTAAAATTTATATTTTACGTACTTGAACTATTTTAAATCAATTTATTTCTATAATCCTAAAAGTCTGACTTGTATTGTCAAGTCGTAATTTGATAAAGAAAATACTACCAGATTCTAAACCATGTATTTCGGACCCAAAACTATACAAATAAGTACCAGGAGTTTGATTTTCATTAACCAAAGTTGTTACTTTTTTACCAAGTACATTATAAATATCAAGTGATATAAAGCTTTGCTTGTTTAGCTGATATTCAATATTGGTAATTGATTTATATGGATTTGGATAAATATTGACATTGGTAACCTGTGCAATTTCCTTAATACTTGTAGGATTAATTTTCAAAGTGTCCTTTCCGGGAATGAATGTTATGCTGGAATCAGGGTTATAATTAATTGCTTCGTTGGTAACAATCTCTAAAGGAAGATTCTCGGTGGTAGTAATAGTGGAATCAACTATAAATGAAATCCGGGCTATTTCTCCATAGTTAGAGGAAT
>JAESTI010000406.1 GCA_016763665.1 Bacteroidia bacterium
CTGCATACTAGAATCTCGGGTTGAACCCCGGCTTCAAGCAACAATTTAACACTATGTTGTGTTGGTTTTGTTTTAAGCTCTCCTGCCGCGGCCAGATATGGAACAAGAGTTAAATGAATATTTATTGCGTTAGTCTGACCTAATGTCAACTTCAATTGCCGAACTGCTTCAATATATGGCAGTGACTCAATATCACCAACTGTTCCACCTATTTCTATAATTACAATATCATATTGGTTTGATTTCCCCAGAGCTGTTATGCCCTTTTTGATCTCATCTGTAATGTGAGGAATTACCTGAACCGTTTTACCTAAGTAATCACCTCTTCTCTCTTTTTCAATAACAGTTTGGTAAATTTTACCGGTTGTTATATTATTTTTTTGAGAAGTTGAAATATTTAAAAACCGCTCATAGTGGCCTAAGTCCAAATCTGTTTCAGCACCATCATCAGTTACATAGCATTCACCATGTTCGTATGGATTCATTGTTCCCGGATCAACATTAATGTATGGATCCAGTTTTTGAATGGTAACTTTATAATTTCGGGCCTGAAGCAATTTGGCCAAAGATGCAGATATTATGCCCTTGCCTAAAGAAGACGAAACACCACCTGTTACAAATACATATTTAGTGGACGGCATAGATAAATAAATATGCGCCCAAATTACAAATAAAATATTTCTTTGGAGAAGAAAAAAATTTAAAACTTCATACTTAAACCAATTGTGGGAAGAATTGGAAGCTGATCTACCCTTTCGTACTTAAGTCTGTCGAAGAAAAAAATATTACTTCTATTGTATAAATTTGTTACGCTCACAACCGCCTCTAAGGTTGCATCATTGCTGAATTGGAATTTCCTTTTTAATGAGCAATCCAACCTGTGATAATAGGGCAATCTGCCATTGTTCAATGTGCCATAAAGTACTTCAACATTTTCATTGGCAGTTGTATAATCAGTATTGATACCATTGTAAAAATTAAAACTTGGATAAAATCCAGCGGTTTTAGTAAAAGGAAATCCTGAACCCAAATTCCATCTTGCGCCAAATTCCCAGTTAAGATCCTTACCAAAAGTATATGAACCAACAAAATTAGAATTGTGTCTTCTATCAAAATGTGGTGGATATGTTATCAAACCGTCATATCTTGTGACATACGCAATGGAATAGCCAACCCAGAGGTATAATCTTTTATAATCATACTTAATTAAAAAATCTGTACCATATGCTTTGGCTGTTTCAATTATAAAGTCCTTTTTCAGGTAATCTTCTTTATCCGCATTACTATCATCATCGGCAAATAATTTGTTCCTGTTGATATTTGTCAGTTGTGGGAAATACTTATAATATCCTTCAATATTGAGATCAAAGTTTTTTGGTAAATTCAATTCGAATCCAGCAATCAAATGCCTCGCTTTTTGCAGATTGTGAAGAATTAGCTTACCATCAAAAGATTCAGGAAGGTCAGATGGGCCTGATAAATATCCAGAAAACAAATTAACGACATCTCTATCGGATGTTGCGCTAACTAAGTTTTGCGAATAAAATCCACCGGCAAACTTAATCCTAAAATTGTCAGTTACGTTATACTTTGATCCAAATCTTGGCTCTAGAGAAACTGTTCCCTGGGATGAATAGTAGTGTATTCTAAAACTTGGTTCAACTAATATTTTATTAATGATCTTTTTGTATTTAAGATAGGTAGCCAGCTCTGATGTAAAGTCATTTTGCTTTACCTGTTGTCCAACCGGAGTCCAGTATTCAAAATCCGTTTCAAAGCCCAACATTTCTATCCCGTATTTCAATTCATCCTGACCGATGAAATAAGTAAATGCTAAAGTGGAGTTAAACCCTCCTATTTCACTGTACCGTGGTCTTGAATCACTTTCGATTAAAGAATTTCGAAAATTAGAATATGCAAAATATCCCTGTATCAATACCATTGAAGTTGCAGGAACAATTACAAAATTAGTTCCAACTCCAGTTGCATTCCAATTCAAATTAGAAGAAGAACTAAAGTAGACATTATCGCGATGGTTAAAGCCAAATAAATTCAGTTTATTCCCGGATGCCCCTCTAAAAGATGTTTTTGCATAAAGGTCAAGGAAATTATATGGTAATCCATTTTCACCAACGTGAGGATAAAGAATTTTAGAAGATTGTTCTAAGTAAGATGTTCTCGCAGAAAGTATAAACGCATTGCTACCACTCTTGTTCTTATTGTTTCCCAGTGGACCTTCAAATAATGCCTTCGACATAAATGGGTTAGCGGAAAATTTACCTGCAAATTTGTTTCGGTTACCATCTCGGGTGGTTATATCCATGATTCCAGAAATTCTCCCACCATATTCAGCATTAAACCCTCCTGTATAAACATCAACATTTCTTATAATATCCGAATCGAATACAGAAAACAACCCAATAGAATGAAAAGGATTATAAATGACCATCCCATCCAAAATGACTTTGTTTTGAATTGGGGAACCACCCCTAATGTATAATTGTCCCCCTTGATCTCCAGTAAAAATAACTCCTGGAATGATTTGCATGTACTGTGCTAAATCAGCTTCACCTCCAATAGTTGGGATTTGTTTAAGTTCTCGTAAAGTTATTTTGGTTACAGATACTTTTACCTCTGTTTTTGCTTCCTGCTTGTCTGCAGAAATATTTACCACATCCAGACTAATCGTTTTCTCTGATAAATAAAGTTTCTGATTTAAGATCTTATTTTTCTTTAATGCTAATTCAACTGAAGCTGTATCATAGCCAATTGATGTCGACATTAAAGTATAATTACCTACAGGTACTTTTGAAATGGAATAAAACCCATTTACATCAGTAGAAGTTCCATAATTGGTCCCTTTCAGGTAAACATTGGTGAAAATAACCGGCTCGTCTGTAGTTTTATCATAAACAAACCCACGGATAGTTCCGGTTTGAGCAAAAAGCTGTAAACCGGCAATGATAAAACACAAGAGTAAAATTATTTTTTTTAAATCCTTCATGTCAAATTCGTTCCCTACAATATCGATAAGTGGCATGGCTTAAAAGAGGGCGCAAAATAGAACAATCTTAAATAATTTCCAATAATAAATGAGTATCCGGCGACAGTTGATTATATTAAGGAAAGGGGTACTTTAAGAATCATTATTAGGAATCCTGATCAGGATAGTGGTTCCTTTTCCTAATTCGGTTTTCAGCTCAATGGTGCCTCGGAGTCTTGCAACGGTATTTTTAACGATGTAAAGACCTAAACCGGTTCCAAATGATCTATCCGAACCACGGTAGAACATATCAAAAACTTTGTCTTTAACTGCGTCATCAATTCCAAGGCCATTATCTTCAATTTTTATCCTTGCCTCTTTTTCATATGTTCTGACATTGATCTTAACATACGAATTTCCAATTCTTTTATTTGAAACAGATTTTAATCTTTGGTTACTATTAAGCTCTACTTTATGGTACTTAATTGCATTAGATATTACATTATCAAATATTGTTTCCAAAAAGGAAACATCTGAATAAAAAGAAATTTTAGAATTAATATTCATATTAAAACTAATCATCTTATGATTCTCTAAATTCCTGAGAATTTTGAGTGAGTTCTTTACAATTTCTTTAAAATTAATTTTTACAATATCAGGATTAACTTTGTTGGCCTTGGTGACTGCTAAAAGATCTTCAATGGAATTATCTAACTTGCTTACACTCGTTAGCATATGCTGTATATATTGATCCGCAACAGTGGCATCTTTCTCCATTTTGATCAGATCTATCAACCCAAGAAGAGACCGTAGCGGTGCACGTAGATCATGAGAAGCTCTATACATAAAAGCAGCCAATTCTTCATTGGACTTCTTAAGTTCCTCTTCCATTAACTTTCTTTCAGTAATCTCTCTTAAAGTAAACTGAACTATGTTCTCACCATTTTTTTGCTTTATGAGTTTGGGGTTTGCTTCAGCAATTATCCATGGCTTTCTGACATTATTTATTTCCAGTTCAAAAGGTTTACGGTCTTTTCCAGAGCTAATTAGTGTAAACTCCCGCAACGCTCTTTCCAGTGATTTCGGTTTTAACAATTTTGCATCCTCAAAACTTTTTCCCATCACATTTTTAGAAGTGGATCCAGTGAGTATTTCTGCGGCAGGATTAAATGATAAAAAACATCCATTGCTATCCAATGAAACAATGGCATCCGGGTTTTCCTTTACCAAATCCGAGTATTTTTTCTCACTATCAATTAGTGCTTTTTCCGCCTTTTTCTGTTCAGTTATATCACGAATCAAACTTAAAGTAGCGTCCTTACCGTTATACTTTATATACTTTCCGGTCACTTCAACATCCACAATTTGTCCATCAAGGGTAATAAACTTTTCTTCAATTAAAGGCAGCGTTTCCCCTTTTTTAGTGATTTTATTAAGTCTCTTTTGAACAATCTTTTTATAATCAGGATGGACAAGATCAATAGCAGGTTTACCGATAACTTCGTAAACACTTTTTGCGTTAAACAAATTCAATGCAGCCTGATTAACATATACCATTAATCCATCACTGTGTATTCCAATAGCAATTGGTGATAACTCTACGATGTCTCTGAAATGTTCTTCACGCTCACCTAGTTTTTCCAGTAGATCATTCATCCTGGAAACATCCTCAGCAATACCCAGGATTCTGAATACTTTATTATCCTGATCCTTTAACGGAATGAGTTTTGCCTTGAAGTGCTTGTCATTACTTTTGAAGGTCTTGGTTTTAAATTCCAGATCAATGATCTTACCTTTCCAGGCCTGATTGATGAGCTTCTTTATTTTTTCTGATGA
>JAESTI010000025.1 GCA_016763665.1 Bacteroidia bacterium
CAATGTCTTTTGCTTCTTCTACTTTGAAATTGCCAGTAATAGATGAACGTCCGTTAGGAATTTCATTCTGCACAACAGGGTATGATCTTACAAGATTGTCAAGAACAACAGCAATGCATTTTTTATTGTTTTCGTCCTTGCTTGCTTCTGCTGTGAGTCTTTTCCAAATTCTAGCACCCTCAGTATTCATGCTCATGCTTATCTCTGGACGGCCAGTTTCAAACCCGAAATCTTGCCTTGCATCAGTAATGGCATCCCCTTCAAGCGGTGCTTTACCATCTCTTCTGGTGATTTTGATAGCAAGCAATTCATATACAGGCTTATCGGTGCCTATTGGATCTGAGGTCCATAAGAATTTCATGTTTTTTGGGAAAGCTGCTCTTACTACATCCATATTCATGTAGCGATTTACTTTAGCAGTGTCTCTTCCAAGGCAATATCCAATAACTGGTCCTGACCGGTATCTTTGAACTCCGGTTTCATCAGTATAAATAGCAGGATTTAATACAGCATAAAGTGGATTGTCTTTGGCAAAATCTTCAAAAGTTTGTTGTCCTGGAATAGAATCTTTACTATCAGATGTATCTCCATCTAATTTCTCCATTAACGATAATCCATCAGAAGAAGAAGTATCATTGTTGGTTGTACTAGTGTCATTGGTAGCGCCAACGATATCATTACTAATATCATCTTTATCTATTGTGAAGAAATCACCGGCAACATCATTGGTATCGGAATCTTGTTTACCTGTCTTTGTGGTATCGTCTAGTGAAAGTTTTTGGGACAAAACTTCATTGGCTTTCTCCAAATATTGAATTACTTTAACTTGCTCGAAAGTTTCCCAAAACTCCAGTTTTGCAACATTCTGTAATATTTTTCTAACTCTCTGTGGGTTATCAACGCCTGGTAATTCAACTATAATTCTTCCTGTTCCTTCTTGTTTCTGTATGGTTGGCTGGGTTACACCAAATTGGTCAATACGTGTTCTAAGAATTTTAAATGTTCTGTCAATTGCATCTTCTGCCTCATCTCTAATAACATTGATTACATCTTCATTGGTATTTTCCCAGGATATTTTATCACTTAACTCTCTGGTTGAAAAGATCGCGGCAAGTTTTGCATTGGGATCAATTTCTTCAAATGATTCATGGAAAAGTGTAATAAAATCTTTCTGGCTGTCTTTTTGTTTTTGTTTGGAAACCTCCAAGGCTCTAAGCAAAGTCTTGTCAGTGCTGTTATTTGACATTGTTTGGATCAGTTCTTCAACCGATACTTCCAATGTGACATGCATTCCTCCTTTAAGGTCAAGGCCAAGATTTAGTTCTCTTGCTTTACATTCCTGATAGGTAAATTCCTTGATGCCAATATTGTATACCGACTCAGTACCCATAGAGTCCAGATAGGCTCTTTCTTTTACAAAATCATCACCAAAAAGTTCTCTTGCTTCTTCTTCTACGGTATATGCGATATATGTAAATGATAATTGGAAAACACAAACGATCGCGAACGCTATAGCAAAAAATTTTATTGCTCCTTTACTCTGCATAACTAAGTTTTTAACACACTTTTAACTCTTAAAAATTTTGAGGCACAAAGATAGAATTTCAATCTATATATACCAATAGAAAAACCTTTTTCTTGCTGATAATTAACGCGTTGACCAATTGAACTGTCAAATTGCTAAAAAACAAGGTCATGTTGAGTCCCGAGAACCCGGGAATGTAAAATCAGATAGGGCGAGCCTTTCACTCGTTTGAACCATTCTCCAGGTATCTTGCCTAAGTCATATCAGCACATCTGTTTATGCCTGAGAGTTTCCAAGATTTGTATTGATTTTTATTTATTGTTTCAAATCCTATACATTTGTTGTATTGTACATTCTATTGATTTACAGTAATTTAAGTAAATTTAATGTCTAATGACTTAAGCATATCTCTCTATTTATAATAAATATTGTACTTGACTTTATTGGGTACAATAATCATCTTTGTTTAATGCTGTAGAATCTATTGATCATTATAAAATATATGAATATGAATTATCGCAGCTTAATAGTAAAATATGTTTCTCTTTATTAAAAGGCTTTATTAGCTGGAATGCAGCATAATACAACCAAACAAAAATTAAAAAAAACCATGAAAAAAACAACACTAATCGTAATAGCCATTTGGCTGATGTCAAGCTCTGCTATGGCGCAGGTAACTTATGCTAAACCTGAAGAAATTAAATTAATAAAAAAAAGGCCTTTAATTGTTGAGCTGTTAGAACTTGATCCCAAAAACATAGAAAAATGGGAAAAAAAGAAAACCAAATCTAAAAAGCCCAAAGTTGTTGAAAGATATTCTGAAATGATTATTGAGTATACGCAATTTGTAGAGGACTACAATAATTACATTAAAATAGCTGTAGAAAAGCATTGGGATTTAAATGCCAAAATAGAATATAAAACATTTTCTGAGGTTAAGAAATTGAGAAAAAGTTCTAAAACCCATGCCGTACTTTGGTTTAGTGAAAGTAGTAGTTCTTATTCAGATGAGTATGGCTTTAAGTATTTCCCCAACTTAACCATTCCCACTTTAAATTATAGTAGAATAGAAAAAGGTCAGGTCAAAGTTGATTATAGTTTCTTTATACCCTATACTGGTAGCCGAGAAAAAAATGAGATCATGCTTGGTGATTTACTAATTTCATTGAAACTCATGAAACTTCACCTTAGCGAGATTGAAAAACTCGGTGAAAAAAAGTACAATTTCAAAAAGTTTGCAACTGCTAAAGCAAAGGAAAACTGTAGCAAAGCAACCGGCAAGAAATTGAAGTTACCCAAAAATCTAATTCAGAAAAACGCCAATATTGCTGAGTTTAACACTGCTTATAAATCAGGAGATGTTACAATGTGTACAGATGAAGTAGTTATGAAGGCCATTGAAAGTGAAGATGATGTTATTATTGGATTTACAATTCCTTATTCAATAGCAGCAGGATCTATGGGGCCATTATCAATGGCACGTATATTATTTTTTAGGTCATTTATTCATATTAAGAGTGGTGACATAGTTACTGCAAAAGGAGTTGCCATGGGAGAATACAATGATTCTTTTTACCGGAAGAAAGAATTTACAACTTACGGTGTTTGTAAATAAATCAGGTAAAATGCATTTGGCTTAACATGTTCTTAATTGTTTCATTTGCTTATGAGATTAAAGCTATTTTCGTTATTAATAATTACTACTTTCTTATTTGCCATTTCTTTTCAGGGGTCAGCAGGTATTTCAGCTAAATTGCTGATTTTCCGCCCAAACTTGATGTAGATTGTATCTACATCTTCATATTAACCACCTAAAAATATTAAAGCGTAGGTACAATTTACGCTTAGCTAAGTAAAGAAGAATTTATTTTTCGAGTTCCACGTCTTTTAAGGAAACAAAAACATCAGGAAAGGAATTCTTATTATTAATTACATGAATGATTTTGCCCGCTATATCGTTAGGATTATTGAGTATACCTTGTTCTTTAAAATCAATAAATTCCTGTACCCGACTAAAGTTTTCGGTCCTTACTTTTCTCATTTCATCTTGCATATTAGTATCCACAACACCCGGGGAAATCGTATACACTTTAAAATTTGTAATTCCTTTCTTTTTGTTTTCCAGGTTGATAACGTCAGTAAGCATGTGCAATGCAGCTTTGGTTGTGCAGTAATTACTCCATCCATCAACCGGATTATTTCCGGCACCTGATCCAATGTTCATGATCATTTTGTCACCCTCAAGATCATGGAATTTTTTGATAAATGAATTGCTTAATAGAGCAGCCGAAGTAAAGTTCAAATTAATAGTATCAATAATTGTTTGGTTTGAAAGTGTTCCTAAATACTTGATATCTCCAAGCATTCCGGAATTATTGATCAAGCTTATACTATTAGTTTTGGTGG
>JAESTI010000026.1 GCA_016763665.1 Bacteroidia bacterium
CTTTTCTTTTTTAAGTTCGGTTAGAACTAATTCTGAGTTTTCTTTAAGTTCATTGAGTAATGTTTGAAGTTTCTTAGCTTTTGGTGATTGATTTTTCGCTTCGTCTTCAATTGCAATAGCCAGTTTTTCCAGCTTAACAGTTGCCATGTGATTGAATTGGGGTTTTACTGAGTGAGCGATAGATTGAATTTGCTCCCAGTTTTCTTTCTCTAAATGGCCTTCTAAATTATCAACTTCTTTTGGGATCTTTTCTATAAAAAGATTGATGTATTTCAACAGCATTTGGGTATTTCCCTCAGCAAAATTTTTAAAGAATGAAAGATCGTAAAGTTTTTCTGTTTTAATATTGGTTGTGTTTTCTTCCGAAGTAGTATTTTCCTCTTTCTTTACTGGTTTTCTTTTTGGTATAGAACTTAAATTAATATTGTTTACTATGGCGTTATATAAAGCCTGTGGTTTAATAGGTTTTGAAAGGTAATCGTTCATGCCTGACTCCATGCATTTTTCTTTTTGGCTACTGGAAGCATGAGCCGTTATTGCCACAATTGGAATTGTTTTTTTCTGTTTATCAAGTTCAGAGCGAATAAATCTGGTTGCTTCATGGCCGTCCATAACTGGCATTTGAATATCCATTAAAACCAATTGATAGTTATTGTCAGATATCATAGTAATGGCTTCCTGGCCTGTTTCGGCAATATCAATGTCAATTTTATTGTTCTTGGAATGGATCAAATCAGTTATAACCTCTTGGTTGAATTTATTGTCATCGACTAGCAAAATACATGAAGCAGGTAACTGCTGAACAGCCAATCCTTCTTCAATATTGTCTTGTTGTACAAGATTCGCAGGATCACCCTTTTGGAAGGTCAGCTCAAAAGAAAAAGTAGATCCTTTACCGACCTCACTGGTAACATCAATTTTGCCTTCCATTAATTCTACAAGTTGTTGGGAGATTGTCAGGCCAAGGCCAGTTCCCCCAAATTTTCTTGTAGTGTCTGAACTGGCTTGGGTAAAGCTTTCAAAAATGGATGACAATTTTTCTTTCGGAATTCCAATTCCTGTATCTTTAATTGAAAACAGGATTGTGTATTCTTCATTGTTCTTTTCAGCAAGAGTAACATCAATTGTTACACCTCCCTGTTCAGTAAACTTAATGGAGTTTCCTACAAGATTTGTTAGTATTTGATTGATCCTTACCGGATCTCCTATTAAGATCCGAGAAATTTTATCATCAATGTTGGCCTTCAAATAAATGCCTTTTTCATTTACTCTATATTGTAGAGAAGTGATCAATGAATCAATAAGTTTATCTAACTCAAATTCCGTTTCCTCTAATGTGAATTTTCCAGCCTCTATTTTTGAAATATCCAAAAGATCATTAATGATCACCATTAAGTTTTCTGAAGATTGCGAGATGGTATTTAAGTAATTTTTCTCTTTCTCATTTAGATTGGCCTCTTTTAGTAAATGCAACATTCCCATAATAGCATTCATGGGGGTACGGATCTCATGGCTTACGTTGGCTAAAAACTGTTCCTTTGCTTTTACGGATTTTTCTGCCAGATGCTTCGCTTGAATCAATTCACGCTCTGTCTTTTTCTTTTCTGTAATATCCGCGTCAACTGCAACGACTTTCTCAACTTCCCCATTTTTATTTTTTATTGGTGTTATCTGGGTGTATACCCAATAAATTTTACCTGTTTTGGTATAGTTTTTTGCTTCATAAATGATTGATTCTTTCTTCCTAATCAATTTATTAAAATATTTCGGGTCCGAAAGTGGAGTTTTTGCTCCTCGTCTTAGAACTTCTCCATGTGTTCCCTTAACGTCTTTCAGCGTATAACCCGTTATTCTTGTGAACCCTTCATTGACCCATTCAATACGACCTTCATTATCGGCTATTATTACAGAATTGTCTATTTTACTTACTGCAATTGATAATTTTTCAATTTGATCCTCTGTTTCTTTTCTTGTAAAAACATTATCAAGCGTAATTGGCAGGAGTTTGAGGTAACTACTTTCTATATCTTTGATCAGATAGTCGTACGCACCATTTTTGAGAGCATTTATTGCTGTTTTTTCGTCTCCGGCTCCGGTAACAATAACAACAGGTATATTTTGCGCCATTTTGATAACCTCAAAACCGGTACCGTCTCCTAAGTAGTAATCAGATATAATTATATCAAAGGTTTCTTTGTCAAGAAGTTCTTGGGTTGCCTGAACAGAATCGCAAAGGGTTAATTCAATCTCGGGGAGATTATCTCTACAGAAAGCTCTAAAAGAGACTTGATCTTCAGGGTCATCTTCAACATATAACAAATTGTATTTTTTGTCTGCTAACATTTATGACTTTAGGGGTTTGCCAATCAATCTTAAGAAGTAAATATAATAAAATGCTAATAAAAAACCTTTGAATGGCTTTAAACTCTTCAAGGGTTGTAGCCGTTGGGGAGAGGGAAATGAATCTAATTTGTTAATTAAAAATTAATGTTATAGTTTTGCATCATTAAGCATTAGAAATGAACTATAATAAATTAAATAACAATTCTTGTTGGTGGCCATTCGCAAATAAATTTGTGAATGACAGGATTGTGATTTAATTTATCGCTAAAAAAATATTCAACCATAAAAAAAGGTCTGTCGTTTGCGGCAGGCCTTTTTTTTTATGAAAAAAATTTAATTATGGAAACGAAAATACCAATACACGACTTTACAAAAGATGACTTAACCAGCATTCCTTTTGATATTTTACCTTTAGATAAAAAGGAGGAATATGACACATCAGTACCGCACAGACACAATTACTATGAGATATTCCTTTTCATAAATGGAGGTGGTACTCATCAAATAGATTTTGAAGTAATCCCTATTGAATCAAAGAGTATACATTTTGTTTCACCGGGGCAAATTCATCAGGTAAAAAGGGAATTGAATTCTTACGGTTATTGCCTGTTCTTTTCAAGAGATTTCTATCACCTGAATGTTAATGATCAGGACAATGATGTTCTTTTTAATATGCCATTCTTAAATAATAACGCTGCAAAACCGGTTATTAATTTAACAAGTGATGACTTTGGGTTTTTTAATGATCTGTTACAGAAAATTCATTATGAATATGAAGAAGATTGCAATTTAAAAGAATCAATACTGCGATCTTATCTGAACATTTTGTTCTTGAAATCTAAGAGTACACATGATAAATATAATCTTGATACAAATCTTATTAAAAGGAATGGGGTTGTGCCTTTAGCACATCGGTTTAAAATATTAATTGAGAAAGGGTTTAAAGATCTGCATTTGGTTAGAGAATATGCTGATCTCCTATCAACTACATCTCATTGCCTGAATGAGGAAACAAAAAAGTTTACAGGTAAAAATGCCAGTGATTTGATCAGTGACAGGATGGTTCTCGAAATTAAACGGCTTCTTCTTTATTCTGATCATAGCAATAAGGAAATTGCCTTCTTCATGAATTATGATGATCCAGCATATTTTAGCAGGTTTTGCAAGAAGAAATTAGGTTGTTCACCAAGTGAGTTTAGAGATAAACATCAGTAAAAGTACCAGCATTTTAAGCAATAGTCCATTTACAGCTATACTTACTTTCCTTACTTTTAATTAATTAAAATTATTGTTGAATCATATCTCATAACAGATGTTAAATATCTTAAAAGCATGGAATCAATTAAAAAATTATCTACAAAAACGATTGCAAGATTTGCAATTATTCTTTTTTTAATCTTAATTATTCAGGAAAATACGTTTGCTCAAAAACCTGATATAGAAGTTCCAGGAGGTGGTACAATTTCTCACAGTGTTGGTCCCACTACACAAGTGGACCCAGTTATAGCCGAAATAGTCACTGGTGGGGAAATAAAAGGAATTGTCCTATTTGTAGAAAGATTTATAGATGGAATAATAAAGATAATCTATATTACTCCTGAAGGAATTATCAGAGCGGGAATATTTAGTTTCGAGCAGCCTTTATAATAATAATTTATCATTTTTCGTATTA
>JAESTI010000027.1 GCA_016763665.1 Bacteroidia bacterium
AGCAATTGCAAAAAGAATTGGGAGTAACAATAATTCCCATTAATGCCAGGAAAGAAGAGGGTATTGAAGAACTTAAAAAAGAAATATGCCTGGCGCAAAAACCTAAAAACCGCATAATTGGAACCGATAAGTTTGCTCCACAGCTAACCGAGCTGTTAAGCAATGGTGCACTGCCTGCATCAAATGGGAACCCCTATCAAAAATATCTCAAATGTTATAGTCATGATTATATAATAGATGATCAAAAAGACAATTACAAAAGCTTTGCAATTGAGCATAAATTCTATTCAGAAAATCTACAAGCCAAGGATACAATTGAACGATACACTTTTATCGATGGCATTTTGAATAATGTTCTTCAAATAGATTCATCGAAAGTCGGCAAAAACTTAAGTGAAAAATTAGACAGTGTTTTAACACACAAGGTATATGGCTATTTAATTTTCCTTGGCATCTTATTTATGATATTTCAAGCTATTTTCACATGGTCAGCCTATCCCATGGCAATGATAGAAGCGTTCTTTGGTATTTTAGGCACCACTATCTCAGTATTACCATCCGGAGCCTTAAATGACCTTGTTGTGAATGGCATTATTGCCGGGCTTGGAGGAATATTTATTTTCATACCACAGATCGCCTTTTTATTCGGGTTTCTTGCCATACTTGAGGATACAGGGTACATGGCACGAGTGAGTCTTTTGACTGATAAATTGATGAAAAGTGTAGGGCTAAACGGAAAGTCCATTGTTCCATTAATAAGTAGTACGGCCTGTGCGATTCCGTCTATCATGGCTACCAGAACAATTGAAAGCTGGAAAGACAGACTGATTACCATTATGGTTACACCTTTGATGAGCTGCTCTGCCCGGTTACCGGTCTATACTTTGTTAATTGCATTAGCCATTCCCGATCAAGAAATTTTAGGAATTTTCAATTTGCAAGGTTTGGTATTAATGGGATTTTACCTACTAGGATTTATAGCCGTAATTGGCGTTGCATTTATCATGAAGCATCTCATTAAGGTTAGAGAACGTTCGTTCTTTATATTAGAACTACCTGACTATAAATCTCCACGATGGTCAAATATTGGGTTGACATTGCTTGAAAAGATCAAGATATTCATGATTGATGTTGGGAAAGTGATCATTTGTATATCTATTATTTTATGGGGACTGGCATCATACGGACCGGGAAATTCAATGGAATTGGCTGAACATAAATATGATAATAGCGATTTAACCTTGTCAGAAAAATCACAATTGATACAACAAGAGAAGCTGTCCAATTCCTATGCCGGAAGACTTGGAAAATTGATAGAACCGGCAATTCAACCCTTGGGTTTCGATTGGAAAATTGGTATTGCCTTGATAACATCTTTTGCGGCACGTGAAGTATTTGTAGGAACCATAGCAACTTTGTATAGTGTAGGTAGTGATAAATCTGAAAACATGAATTCAATAAGAAATAAGATGAGAGCAGAAATAAACCCCACAACAAATAAGCCGTTGTATTCACTTGCCACTGTACTGTCATTAATGGTGTTTTACGCTTTCGCGATGCAGTGCATGAGTACTGTTGCAGTTGTAAAACGAGAAACCAATAGTTGGAAGTGGCCGATATTGCAAATCGTTTATATGACAGGATTGGCTTATTTTTCGAGCCTTATTATATATCAGTTATTGAGCTAACCATCAGTTAAGGCTTTTTTAAAAGCATGTTTTAATGACAGAAATTGAAAAATTTATAAATTCAATAGCAAATGCTGACGTTGATAAGCTGGGTTTTTCAGAGAACTTATATAAAGGAAATAGTTCTGAAAGTCTTATAAGAAAAGGTAATTTAAGATTGTATTTAAACACAATGAAATCCTTGAAACCTGACATCTTGTTGATTGGGGAAGCTCCAGGATACAAAGGATGTAGGTTGACAGGTATTCCGTTTACAAGTGAAAAAGCTTTGTATTCAAATTCATTCTTTAGCAAAAAGAACTATCAATTTATAAATCAACTGGACAAGCTTGAAAGTGAGCAATCTGCAACTATGGTATGGAACGAGCTGAATAAATATGAAAGAAAACCCTTAATCTGGAATATCTTTCCTTTTCATCCATATAACGGGAAAGATTTAAAAACAAACAGAACACCCAGTAGGGCTGAACTGGATTTTGGGAAACATATCTTGGACGACCTTTTGAGAATTTTTGATATTGAAAAAATTGTAGCAGTTGGACGAAAACCTGAATCAAAACTTAACGAATTGAAAATTAATTTTGAATATGTACGGCATCCTGCAAATGGAGGGAAAAAAAAGTTTGTTGAAGGATTAGCAATAGTTATGCAATGAAAAACAGGTGACTATTTAAGTAGTGACGTGACCATACAATGATAAAACAAAAACCATTGAATGACCTAAAAGAAAACATTGACGCTCAAGTTTATCCTATTATAAATAAATGGATAAAGCGTTTTGATGTTACCGTAAAAATCAAAAAAAACCGTGTTACCAAATTAGGAGATTACAGCTATCCTAATGAAAATCATGGTCATGTAATAACCATCAATGAAGGGCTAAACCATTATTCATTTCTTGTAACATTGGTTCACGAATTCGCTCACTTATTAACTTGGGTTAAGCACAGAAATAAAGTCTCCCCTCATGGAACAGAATGGAAACAAGAGTTTAAAGAAATGATGCAGCCAATAATGGAATTGAACTATTTTCCAAAAAGTATCACTAGTGCACTTAATAAATATCTGAAAAATGCAAAAGCTTCAAGTTTTAGTGATTTAAAACTCAGCAAAGAATTGAGAAAATTCGATTTAAGCCGTGGAACCATAGTAGAGGATATACCTCTAAATGCATCATTTAAAATAAATAGTGGTAGAATTTTTATTAAAGGAGAAAAGATAAGAACAAGATATAAATGTATAGAAACCTCTACCAAAAAAACTTACCTTTTTAACCCAATAGCTGAAATAACTCCAATTCAATAGGCTATTATTAGGCGTATTTTCAAGATTTTTATTAAATTTGAATCTACAGTTTCACTTTAAAATCAACAAAGAATGAAAGTATCACAAATGGCAGAGAACCTGATAAGTTCTGAAATAATAAAGATCGCTGCAGATGTAAATGAAATGAAAAGAAAAGGAAAGGAAATTTGCAACCTTACCATTGGTGACTTTAATCCTGAACATTACCCAATTCCTGATGAATTTAAATCTGAAATAATAAATTCCTATAACGCCAACAATACCAACTATCCACAACCAAACGGAATGCTTGAACTTCGTGAAAGTGTTTCTGAATACATGAAAAGAAAAGGAAATTTAGATTATTCTACAGATGACATTCTAATTTCAGCAGGATCGCGGCCATTGATATTTGCAACCTATATGACTATTGTCGATTCAGGAGATAAAATAGTTTTTCCTTTACCATCCTGGAACAACAACCATTACTCACATATTACAGGTGGCAGTCAAGTTGCAATTGAAACAAAGCCGGAAAACAACTTTATGCCAACCG
>JAESTI010000028.1 GCA_016763665.1 Bacteroidia bacterium
GCACATAGTAGAAAAGGCTTTGCAACAGGGGCAGTGCTTGCAGCAGAATGGATTTTAGGAAAAAGTGGTATCTTTGGCATGCCAGATTTGATAAAAGATCTAACAAAATAAAAGCGACATATGGACAGTATACAAAGCAATGTTTTCAAGGTTTTTAAATTGATATTTTTAACATTGATCACATTTGGTCTTTATCTTGTTTTTAAAAAGGACAAGCAGCACAAAACCAAAACAAGAGAGTGGATAGATGCCATAATTTTTGCAGTAATTGCTGCCACATTAATTAGGGGATTTTTAATTGAAGCATACACCATTCCTACTTCTTCTATGGAAAAATCCCTTTTAGTGGGAGATTTCCTTTTTGTAAGTAAAGTAAATTATGGTGCAAGGATTCCAATGACTCCATTGGCCTTTCCATTTGCCCATCACACCATGCCTCTGATTGGCACGAAAGCTTATTTAGAATGGCTTAACTTACCCTATTGGAGACTTCCTGGATTTGAAGACATTGAGAACAACGATGTCGTAGTGTTTAATTACCCCATGGAGGATTTCAGACCGGTTGACAAAAGAGAGAATTACATTAAAAGATGTATAGGGATTCCGGGAGATACTCTTAGAATTGATGACCGTGCTGTATATATTAATGGGAAATTATTGGAAACCCCTGAGGATATGCAATTTAACTACTATGTACAGACTACAGGCCAAGGTTTAAACCCAAAGGTGTTCGAAAAATACGATATTACTGAAGGTGACCGATTACCTGCACCGGGAGCATATAGGCTTACTTTAACAGAAGAGAATGTCGATAATTTAAAGGAATTCAAAAGTGTTAATAAGGTTGATGTTATAACCAGACCTAAAGATTTCCATGCGGATGACCTCTACCCTCACGACCAAGACCATTTTCAATGGAATATTGATTATTTTGGACCTTTGGTTATTCCTAAAAAAGGAATGACGATTAGAATTTCCCCAAGTAACGTTGAACTTTACAGTAGAATCATAACTATATATGAAGGTAATGAGATAGAAGTGAAAGAAGGTATAGTATATATCAATGGAGTTGAAACAACAGAATACACATTTGCAATGGACTATTACTTTATGATGGGTGACAACCGCCACAATTCACTAGATTCCAGATTTTGGGGCTTCGTTCCCGAAGATCATATTGTAGGTAAAGCCCTGTTTATATGGCTATCACTTGATCCAAATGGAACTTTCTTTAACAAGATTCGCTGGAGCAGGTTGTTTAGTGGGATAAGTTAACAGTCCAAACAATTCCATTTATTCGTCAATTGGTGTATTCGTAAAATCGTGTATTCGTTAATTTGTTCTATGATTATCTGATACATTCTTAATTCTGAATATCCTCTATCGCTTCCTTGATCATATAGAGATATTTATCTTCCATCATTATTCCCATTGTTTTCGCTTTAAGAGCATCAGTTAATGCCTGCTCGTATTGTAATAATTCAAAATAGGCCATAGAACGATAATAATAAGACAGACCAAAATTAGGATCTATTTGTATACTGGTATTCAAATCGGAGATAGCATCTTGAAATTTATTATTTAACAAGTACATATATGCCCTATTGTAGTAAGCCTTTGAATAGTCTCTTTTAATAAAAATAGCTTGGTTATAGTCCTTAAGTGCTTTCTCAAATTGTCTCTGATCTGTATATATAATTGCTCTATTCAAGAAGTTCTGCGGATCTGATGGATTGAGTTCAATTGCCTTTTTATAATCTTTTTCAGCATTATCATAATTTTTTAAAATACTATATACAATGGCCCGATTGCAATAAGCATCTGCATAATCATTATTAACAGATATAGATTTGTTGTAAAAATTAATCGCCTCCTTGTAGTTTTTGTTGGAATAATGAATCAGCCCAATACTGGTCAATGCTTTAAAATTACCAGGATCAATTTCAACACAATTTTTAAAATCTGCGAACGCCATGTTCAAATCATTTTTTTCAAGGAAATAGTACAGCCCACGATTATTGTATGCCCCTGATGCTTCGGGATATTTATTAATGACATCAGACCAAAGCACTGCACTGTTATTCCATATTTTACAACGCTGAAAACTGATATACGAAAAGCCCAATGTCATCAATGAAAATAATATCAAACCAAGTGTTTTGTACTTATTGTTATGGAATAGCTGATCTCCAAAATGTCCAACTATAAAAAACAACCCTATAAAAGACAAATAGCTGTACCTGTCGGCCATCACAGCCCCTCCAATCGGAAAAAATTGTAATAGTAGAAAGATGTTCACTAAAAAAAATCCGATCCCAAAAAGCACAGTTTTATGCTTTTTAGCTAGGTATATCATAAGCCCCAATATTCCCAGGCTTATTGGTGCCGATATGTAAAATATCATGGGTAGGCTATCATCCACTTTGATAGGATAAGGGTAAAAGCAAGCCAACTTATAAGGAACAACTAACTTCACGAAATACATCATGAATCCATAACAACCAATAAAGAAACTGTCTAATCCGGTTAAAGTAGCATTGACTTCAACTGCTTTCCCAAGAGATTCCTGAGAATTGATTGCTATCAACCCAAACAAAATTGACAAAGCAAAAAATGGAATCTTATCAGTTAATAATCTTTTTTCAAATTTCTTTCCTTTGAAGAGATCAATTAAAATTAAGATTACCGGAAGTGTTACTGCGGTTCCTTTTGAAAGAAGTGAAAACACGAACAAAACAATTGAAATGATGTATGATCTTTTGCTGCTATTTCTTTCAGTATATTTTAAATAGAACATCAATGATCCTAAATAGAATCCAGTAAAAAGCAAATCCTTTCTACCAGAAATCCACGCAACAGATTCAACATGAAGTGGATGAATACCAAATAGAAGTGATGTTACAAAGCCAGCGACTATACTTCCAGTTAACAATCTTATCAGAAAAAATACTAGTGTTGTATTGAGCAGATGATAGATCAAGTTGCTCCAATGGTAAACTTTGGAGTTCAATTCTCCTATTGCGAAATCGATAGCATAAGAAAATATAGTAACCGGTTGATAGTTACCCACATAGGAATTCGAGCAAATCTTCTTTAAATTATTAAGAGAAATATCACGGATATCCAGGTTATCCGTAACATATAGATTATCATCCCAATTAGTAAAGGAATTATTTAAGGATGGGAGAAATACAACAAATGTTATTAATAGGATTAATGCTATTAATAAATTGTTTTTATTCTCGACAGGCAAAATGGAGTAATTAAATTAAGATAGTGTATTAATTTGCTAATTGGTTTACTATTTTTAATGAAATACTAAGCACTAAACCCTAAATACTAAACAATAATAATTTACTAAAATAATAAATCCAAAACTGTTCACTATTTGGAACTCGGTATTTTTAACATTTGACATTTGGATTTTGACATTGTTTAGGGTTTAGATATTAGAATTTAGGATTTAAATTCCAAACTTAGTTGCCTTATTTGCAAATCATTAAGCTAGTTCTTTGACTTTAGCTTCTTTCTTAAATCTATCAGCAACAACAAGATCTTTAGTGCCGTGTCCGTATGTATAAAAGCCATTACCGGTTTTAACTCCTAAGTGCTTTGCTTCTACCATATTCACCAATAATGGACATGCGGCATACTTAGAATTTCCGAATCCATCATAAAGAACATTCATTATTGCTAAACATACATCTAAGCCAATAAAGTCAGCCAATTGAAGCGGCCCCATTGGGTGAGCCATTCCTAATTTCATCACTGTATCGATTTCTTCAACCCCGGCAACACCTTCATGCAATGAATAAATAGCTTCATTGATCATAGGCAATAAAATTCGATTGGCTATAAACCCCGGATAGTCATTAACCTCCACGGGAACCTTGCCAAGTTTCTTGGTAGTTTCCATTATGATCTCCATTACTTCAGGAGATGTGGAATACCCCTTGATCACTTCTACCAATTTCATTATTGGAACGGGATTCATGAAATGCATACCAATTACCTTATCCGGTCTACTTGTTACTGATGCTATTTTTGTAATTGAAATAGAAGAAGTATTTGAAGCCAAAATACATTCAGGCTTACAATTCTCATCCAGTTTCCTAAATAATTCAAGCTTTATCTCTAAGTTTTCTGTAGCAGCTTCTACTACAAGATCCGCATCTTTAGAACCATCCACTACATCTGTTGAAATTATTATATTAGCAAGAGTACTCTCTTTGTCAGATTCTGTTATTTTCTCTTTCGCAACCATCCTGTCTAAGTTCTTGCCTATTGTTACCATAGCCTTATCCAATGCATCTTGAGAAATATCCACCAATGATACTTTATGTCCATTTTGGGCAAATACATGAGCTATCCCATTACCCATAGTTCCGGAACCGATTACTGTTATATTTTCCATTTTCTATCTATTTAGTTTTTCGGAATGCAAATATATTAAGTAAAGAGTTAATTTCTATTATTTCTAATTATAAACTTGTTAATCAAATTGTCAGACTGAGTTTATCGAAGTCCTATATTTCGATAGGCTCAACATGACAGAATTTACTAAATAGGAATCTTGCGGGTTGCTATTAATTTATAAATTTATCCTCTATTACAACAATACTAACAATGAATAAGGATCAGGCAAAAGAGGTAAAGGCAAAGTTTTGAAGGAAATAGATATTACCGAAAAGACAATTGAAGAATATAAAGAACAAACTAAACCTATAGCATTGGATAGGGCTGTTGGAAGGTTATCCAGAATGGACGCTATCAATAATAAAAGTGTAACAGAAGCTGCATTGAGACAAGCAGAAAGTAAATTGATCAGACTCAAGCATGTACTGAGTCAGGTAGATAAAGAAGGTTTTGGATTGTGTGCCAAATGCAAAAGCCCAATTCCCATAGGCCGAATATTTTTAGTGCCTCAAACCAGTCACTGTGTAAACTGCGCTGTTTAGATCGATGATTCGTTAATTGGTTTATTCGTTTTAATCAAAGATAGTCGTGCCACATCTTTAGTATTGGTAACAGATGTGACATGACTCATCTATTTGCAACATTGTTTCATTACTCTATTGTTTTTAGGTAATAAGTGTATTCGTTCTAAAAGCTATTCACTATTGGCTATCAGCTATTCGTATATTAGTAGATTATTATTCATAGATTTTGAAAGACTTTGATGTAGTATTATTAACTGAATCAAGATATGACCAACCAACTGAAGTGGGTTGGTATATTGAAAATATTCTTACGGAAGATGGCATGGTCAAAGATGCCTTAGAGAAAAAAGGGTTAAAAGTTGCCCGGGTAGACTGGGCAAATCCGAATTTTGATTGGAGCTCCACAGAAATTGCACTTTTCAGAACCACATGGGATTATTTTAATCGATTTGAAGAATTTTCAAATTGGCTGAATGAAGCTACAACGAAAACAAGACTGATCAATCCTGCGGAACAAATACGCTGGAATATTGATAAACATTATTTAAGAGATCTTGAGAATAAAGGAATTAACATTACTCCAACAGTTTATATAGAGCCCAGGGAAACAATCAACTTACCCGAACTTCATGAAAAAAATAATTGGAAAGAAACCGTACTAAAACCAGCAATAGCCGGAGCAGCAAGACATACTTACAGATTAGATCAGGATAACTTATCAGAACATGAAGATATTTTCCAAGAGCTAATAAGTTCAGAAACTATGATGCTCCAACCTTTTCAGTACAATGTAATTGAGCAGGGTGAAGTTGCATACATGTTATTTGGAGGTAAATTTACACATGCCGTTCTAAAAGTTGCTAAGCCTGGCGATTTTAGAGTTCAGGATGATTTTGGAGGCACAGTACATCAATACGATCCAACAAATGAAGAAATTGAATTTGCAGAACGAGCAGTGTTAGCTTGTGATCCATTGCCGGTTTATGCAAGAGTTGATGTGATTACGGACAATAATGATAAATTAGCGGTAACGGAATTGGAATTAATTGAGCCTGAACTTTGGTTTAGGTTTCATCCTCCTGCTGCTGACAAATTAGCTGAAACTGTAATAGATATATTGACTAAATAAATAATATCATGTTAAACATAATACAAGTTAAGACTGAGCAACAACTATCTGATACCAAATCCCTACTAATGGAATATGGTTCAATGAGACATAATGATGTGGCCTTAGGAGATTATCATAATGAGCTAGAAACTTTGCCCGGAAAATATGCTCCCCCAGATGGATATTTGCTTATTGCATATTATGAAGATGCTCCTGCAGGATGCGTAGCCTATCGAAAAATAGAAGAGCATATTTGCGAAATGAAAAGACTTTATGTCAATATGGAATACTTGGGAAACAAGATCGGCAAGCAATTAGTTGACGAATTAATAAAGATTGCGAAACAAAACGGTTATTCATTAATGCGATTAGATACACATCCCTGGATGAAAAACGCTAATGAGCTTTACCAAAAATTCGGATTCATGGAAATCGATGCTTACCATTTTAATCCTACAAAAGGGATTAAATATTATGAATTGGAACTTACATAATTAAAGCACCTCCAAAATCTTACTACAAGCATCCTTTATCTCTTCATCATTGATTATCAAAGGTGGAGCTATTCTGAAACAATTATCTGCAAAGAGAAACCAATCTAAGAACAAGCCATTTTCATAGCATTTCTTAATTAATTTTTGACAATATTCCGCTTCTCCAAGGTCAACAGCTAACAATAAACCTTCTCCCCTTACCTCTTTAATTTTTTCGTGAACCAGTAATTGTTTGAATAACTCGCCTTTACTCTTTACACTTTCCAGTATGTTTTCTTGTTGAATAGTCTCTAAAGTAGCAAAACTTGCAGCGCAACAAACAGGATGTCCCCCAAAAGTAGTGAGATGGCCAAGTTCAGGGTTTGATTTAAACGAATCCATTATCTCCTTAGAAGAAATAAAAGCTCCTATTGGCATTCCGCCCCCTAATGCTTTTGCCAACATTAAAATATCCGGAACAAAATCATACTGTTCAAATGCAAACATGGCTCCCGTTCGTCCAACACCGGTTTGAACTTCATCTAATATCATCAGTGCACCAACTTCAGTGCATTTGTTTTTTACGGCTTGTAAATAATCATTCTCCGGCATTATAACTCCTGCTTCACCTTGAATCGGTTCAATAACAACACATGCTGCTTTCGTATCAATCAATTCAAGATCATTCTGGTTATTGAATTCTATTAAGTGAGTATCTGGCAATAAAGGACGA
>JAESTI010000029.1 GCA_016763665.1 Bacteroidia bacterium
CTATGAATTTTACAAACTGGTAAAAGCAGATTCAAAAATAAAAACTGTCAACATATTCGGTGCCGGTTATTATGATTTAGCATCTGAAAATGAAAAAGTATCAACCTTGCCAAATCCAGAAATCACCCAATTCGATAGTCTATCTACTAAAACCACCTATGTAAAAATTAGTTTCGATCAAATGGAATATGTAGATAAAATGAGAATTGAAACTACAGGGCCAAAATTTTACAACAGAAAAGCCCGTTTATGCACAAAGAAAATTGTCAAAGTAAAGCAACGTGAAGAGAAAACTTATTTTCAAACCATCAAACAAATTGAACTTGTATCAGGCAAAGAAACTGAAATTCGGTTTTCAGATTACCCGGCTAAAGAACTGTATTTGATCATTGCCAACAATGACAATCAACCATTAAGAGTGAAATCTGTGAGTGCTTCTAAGTTTAATCATTATCTCACTTCCTATTTAGAACATGATAAACAATATGTTATCAAGTTTGGAAGTAATAAAATACGAAGACCGGTATATGACATTGCATATTTTAAGAGCCACATTCCTAAAAATCCACAAAATATTCATGCTACAGATATTGTTGATCTTAGAAAAGAAAAACGCACCATCATTACTTCTTTTCTGAATGACAAAGCATGGATATGGATTGCCATTATAGTTGTTATTGGCATCTTAGGTGCCTTGTCTATGAAAATGATCAAGGAAATGGACTTGAGTAGCTCATAGCGATTAGCTGATAGCATATAGCTAATAGTATGTTTTTATCACGGCTGGTAGTGTTCTGGTTATGCGCTATCTGCTATAAGCTATTAACTAATGTCTACGAGTATCACAAAGATTAGCATAAATCAATCTAAAGTTAATTGACATTATGAGTAAGGTCAAGTAACACATCATAGTACTTCCGCTTTTGCATTTTGGCCTTTAGCCATGCATAAAATCCAATAGCCTGCAGGTCTTCAAACTCGGTTTCCACAAACTCAAAAGACTGTTCAACTCTGTCATGAAATTTCGGGTCGTTGGCAATTTGAGGGTTGTTGTTGATCTTTTTTACAAATGACAAAAATATTTTGACACGTTCATAAGGCTTTTGCGTAAACATATCGGCAAAATTTCTTTCGATACCCCTTATTCGGGAATCAAAATAATCTGTATTTTCATTATCTAAATGAATGATGCATTCGATCATTTGTTTTTTCAATCCCCACTCTATCCCCATTTTTTTTATGATCCACTTGTCACTGTGATTGATGGCAGACAATGACTTAATAGCATTACTATAATCTTCTTTTTGGTAATAATACACTGCCAGATTAAGATGTGTATTAAAAACCTGTGGTATTGTCAATTTTACTTTATCTTGCTTCAACAATTGATAGTGCAATTCAATGGCTTCATTATTTTTATTGGATAGCGACTTAACCGCAGCCAGAAGCATCATATAACGTGTATGGAATTGATCCAAATGAATGTTTTGATATTCGAATAAATTATCATGGAGTTTAGTCAGGTATTTTTCTGAGTCTTTAAACTTCTTATTTCTGTATAAGACATGAGCAATCATATATAAAAAGCTCAGTTTATAGTAGTGATTATATTGATTGAAAGCCTTAGATTTTTCAAGCCTTTGATAATTCTTGATCACATATGGTTCGAAAGTATAATAATCTTTCTTGGCAACAATTACACTTCTTATTGCCGATACGATGCTAAACATCAACCTGGGTCTTTTCTGTACAACATCTGTTAAACCATATTGCTTCAGGATATCTCGCGCAATTATTTCGAGATCAACATTTTTACCTGATTTGAGTATCCTGTCTAATTCATTTTTAATAAGATGATTGGCGATATTTGCATTATCCTCTTGAAGAGCAAGATCCTGAGCTTTCTTTTTGTTTTTTATTATTGAATGAATTTCTGGGGCGTATTCACTTTCAGCGTTTCGAATTTGGATGTAATAAATACCGTTCAACAGTTCATATTGCTGCGATTTATCAGCAAGAGCTTCAGCTTTCTTTAGTATTATCCAGGCTGAACGGTCGCGGTTCTTTTCAAACAAATACCAGGTTAAGGATATCATACCCATTATAGTTGAAGCAGATGAAGGATCTTCCCGGTTTCTTTTTATTAGAATAAATTCAGTAATATGTTTAATAAGCCTCTTTCTTAGAGCATGATAAGCAACCACATTCTTATCATCATAAAGTTTTGAAATGATCTCCTTTCCGGATAATGCATTTTGACCATATAGAATATCAAACAATTCAAGGTCTTTTCTGTTTGATTTCCTCTTCAACCTATTGATAAAAACTCGAAATTCTTTTGAATCTTCTTTAGATAATGTACCAATAATGTCATTCAATACGTCCATAGTCGTATTTTTAAAGTCCGTTTAACTATAAATATTGTTTATAAATATATATTATATCTTTAAAACATGGCTATTTACAAAGTCCGTATTTTGATTATTTTGTTTGTAATTAGTACTTGTAAAGGATAAGTTTGTTGTGAATTAATTAATGTACTGAACAAATGAAAAAAATAGTTGCATCAATATTCCTGGCAGTATTTATTTTGATATTTTCATGTCTCTACGCCATAACAAATCCGGTTTATGTTTCTAAAAGTAACCAGGCTGAGCATGTAGGAGTTGATAGATCGCGCCTGATCAATGATGTAACAATTTTAACCGGAACCACTTTGCCAAGAAACTCACAAAACGTAAGCACATTAGATACCGTTGCTGATTATATAAAATCAGAATGGGAAAAATTAGAGCTGAAAGTTGTGGAGCAAGCCTATGCTGTAAATGGAAATGAATATAAAAACCTCATCTGTTCATTCGGACCATTAGATGCAGAACGAGTTATTGTAGGAGCGCATTATGATGTATGCGGATACCAACCAGGTGCTGATGATAATGCAAGTGGAGTTGCCGGATTATTGGAAATAGCGAGACTTTTGAAAAAACATGCTCCGATATTAGACTATAGAATTGATTTGGTAGCCTATACTCTGGAGGAACCTCCCTATTTTCGAACACAATATATGGGCAGTGCAGTCCACGCTAAATATTTATTTGATAACAACATCAAAGTAAAAATGATGATCTGTTTGGAGATGATCGGTTACTTCTCTGATGAACCTAAATCACAAGACTATCCAATTGGTATTTTAAAACTTTTTTATCCAACAGTTGGGAATTTTATTACAGTTGTTGGAAAAATCGGGCAAGGTAGTTGTGTCAGAACTGTAAAGAAAATGATGAAAGAAGGTTCAAATATTAAAGTGTGTTCAATTAACGCTCCGGCTTCTATGCCCGGAATTGACTTTTCAGATCACCTGAATTACTGGAAATATGACTATAAAGCCATAATGATAACCAACACTGCATTTTATAGGAATCATAATTATCATGATGGTAACGACTCGATTGAAACGTTAAATTTCGATAAAATGGCCGAAGTTGTTAAAGGAGTTTATTGGACAATTATAAATTTGTAGAAAATGATTAATAAATCTATGATCTATTTTATTTTATTATTGTTTGTATTCGCAGTTGGTGGAGTTACCCTTATTGCTATCGGCCAAAACAAATTGATCTTTTTTCCTGAGAAATTACCTCAAGATCATGTTTTCAGTTTTCCCTTCCCTTTTGAGGAAATTAATGTACAAACTGAAAATGATGTAACAATCAATGCCTTGCACTTCAAAGCCAATCAATCAAAAGGTGTGGTTCTATATTTTCATGGCAATGCCGGCAGCTTAGTTGGTTGGGGATATGTAGCTCCTGACTTTCTCACTAATGGCTATGATTTATTTATTATTGATTATCGCACTTTCGGAAAAAGCACCGGCAATCTAAGTGAAAAAGCCTTACTTCAAGATGCAGACTCCTTATACAATTACCTGTTAAAAAGTTATTCAGAAGATAAGATCATAGTTTATGGCAGATCGTTAGGGACTGGTATTGCAACAAAATTGGCCACTAAATATTCGCCTAAAATGTTGGTACTAGAGACCCCTTATTACAACTTCAAAAGCTTAGCAAAGAATCATTTCCCATTTCTACCTGTCTCTTTGATCTTAAGATATAAATTCCCAACTGATAAGTGGATCGTTAATGTTAATTGCCCCATTTACTTAATTCATGGAACGTCCGATCATATTGTTCCCTACCAATCTTCTAAAAAGCTTATTGAGTTGATAGGTTCAAAAGGAGAATTATTCACCATTGTTGGTGGAGGGCACAATAACCTTTCCGATTTTCCGGAATTTCATCAGGGATTAAGTAAAGTTTTAAAATGACAAATATCTAATAATGAAGAAAAGATATAAAATAGCATTGGGTGGTTTAGCTCTTTGTTTAATTATTTATTTCTCGTTACCAATGATCATTGCTAAAATTGGTGGAGCTTCATCACAAGCTCCTGAACAGATGAATGAAAACCTAAGTAAAGAGGCCATGGAGTTGATCGATTCTGCTTACGAAGGGCTTAACTCAAATGACATAGTTGACATACATACTCA